>JARRKE010000065.1 GCA_037388465.1 Gammaproteobacteria bacterium | reverse complement strand
TCCTCGGTGGTGTCGTCACCGTGGAAATCGCCGGCGGAAAACAAATCGATGCCCGTGACCTTGAGCTTGGTCGACGTCATGGAGCCGCCGTACTTGGCGATGCCGTATTCGGCCAGGTGATTCGCGCATACCTTGGCCTGTTCGAACAGCGGCGCCACCAGTCCGTACAGATCGCCGCGGTGCTGCACGCATTCACCGATGGCGTAAATGCACGGATCGAAGGTCTGCAGGGTGTCATTGACCACTACGCCACGTTCGCAATAAATCCCGGCGCGCTGCGCCAGCTCGATGTTGGGGCGAATGCCGACCGCCATCACCACCAGATCGGCTTCCACTTCGCTGCCGTCGGCAAAGCGCACGCCGGTGACGTGTTCGTCACCCAGGATTTCGCTGGTCTGCGCCTGCATCAGGAAACGCAGGCCGCGTTCCTCCAACGAACGTTTAAGCAGATCGCCCGCCACCTTGTCGAGTTGCCTTTCCATCAGCGAATCGAGCAGGTGCACCACAGTGACGTCCATGCCCTGCTTCATCAGGCCATTGGCGGCCTCCAATCCCAGCAGCCCACCGCCGATGACCACGGCGTGTTTATATGAGCGCGTCGATTCCAGCATGCGTTCCACATCGTGGATATCGCGAAAGCCCAGCACGCCCTGCTTGTCATGTCCCGGCACGGGAATGATGAAAGGGTTGGAGCCGGTGGCGAGGATCAGGCGGTCGTAGTCGGCGGTCGTGCCGTCCTCGGCGGTGACCACGCGCTTGACGCGATCGATAACCGTCACGCGCTTACCCTTGTGCAGCGTGATGCCCTGCTCGGCGTACCACGATTCGTCGTTGAGCATGATGTCGCTCAGGGTCTTTTCCCCTGACAACACCGGCGAAAGCAGGATCCGGTTGTAGTTGCCGTACGGCTCAGCGCCGAACACCGTAATGTCGTATTTGTCGGACGCCAGCTTCAGCAACTCCTCCAGCGTGCGTACGCCCGCCATGCCGTTGCCGATCAGCACCAGTTTGAGTTTTTCGGTCATTGCATCCTCCTCAGGACTCGTTCCCGTTCGAGGTATCCGCATCGTCGATAGCCCGCTTCGCGCGCGGCTGATTCATGCGGCGCAGCGCTTCCATCGGCACACGAACGGCGGAAACGGAAAACGCATCCAGATAGCCCAAGGGATTTTCGGGATCGAAGCGGCTGTCGTCGAAAAAGCGGTCCGACCCCATGAGCAGCGGTTCCGGACTGGCCTGTGCCAGGGTCCACTCGCGTGCGTTCAGGCCTTCCGGCTTGTCATCTATTTCCGGATACACCCAGCCGAGTTCGGCGGCGATCTCGCGGTACAAACCGGGTTGATAGGAACGCGCGGCAATCTCGGTCATGTCCTGGGCGCGCTCCACCTGTCCCCAGCGCATCATCTGGGTGGCGAACCACAAAGCGTGCGAACGCCAGGGGAACATCGCCGCATAACGATGAAAGATATTGAATCCCGGATGCGGCACGGCCTCGGTACCGGGGTCATAAACCAGTTGATCGGTCAGCGTCAGGCGCAGCACCTTTTCCTTGACCCCGACGTACTCGTCGCGGGCCAGGATGGCTGCCGCCTCGGGCCGGTGCTCCGGTTCGTCCAACCAGGCACCCGCCTTCATCAATGCCTTGACCAGAGCACGATGCGTTTTCGGATGGCGCGCCGCCCAGTCCTGAGTGACGCCCAGCACCTTTTCGGGTTTGTGATTCCAGAGCTGCTGGCTGGTGATCAGGATATGGCCGTGCCCGCCCTGCACCGCCACGCTGTTCCACGGCTCGCCGACGCAAAATCCGTCGATCTCGCCGGCGCGCAGCTGCGCGACCATTTGCGGCGGCGGAATAACCACGATGTTCACATCGTGATCCGGATCGATGCCGGCGGCAGCCAGCCAGTAGCGCAATTCGTAGTTGTGGCTCGAAACCGGATACACCACGGCGAAGGTCAACGGCTTTTCGCCCGCCTTGCGCCGTGCGTCGATGACGCCGCGTAAAGCGCGTGCGGTATAGGGTCGCTGCTGCATGGCCGTCGGGTCGGTTTCGCGCATGTGCTGATACAAATGATGCGAGACCGTGATCGCATTCCCGCCCAGTCCCAGACTCAAGGCGGTCACCAGCGGCTTGCGCACCGCCGTGATTCCGAGCTGACTGGCCACGGGCATGCCGGCCAGCATCTGCGCCCCGTCGAGCGCACCCAGCATCACCTTGTCACGGATGTTGGCCCAGGACGGTTCGCGCACCAATTCGACGTTCAGACCCTGTTCCGCAAACAGCCCCAGCTCCTTGGCGACCACCAGCGGCGCGCAATCGGTCAGCGGAATGAAGCCGAGCCGGACATCCGTTTTTTCCAGACCGTCACGGCGCTTCTTGAGCGTCAGCCGTTCACGTTGAGGTTTTGTGCTTTCGGTCATTCACTTTCTCCTCGATGCACCAACAAAAAAGGCGTCGCTACGTATCGTGCGGTGCACGAACGTGACGACGCCTTTGCCGTATTCAGTTTGTCCCGACGTAATCGGCCCTTCGTTGGGCGGCGGTCGGATGCTTGCATTAACTTATATGCAGTTAGCATGCCATTCAGCGGCATACGTATTCTCACGGGATTGCGGCCGATCCCCCGGCGTTACGCCGCGCTTTTTGCACCCTCCTGGTGCGCGCATGAGTAACCGGCACCAACCGGGGGATGGCTGCAAACACACGCATTACGATGCAACGGGTTCCGCTGCCGCCTGTTTCATGGTGCCGGCAAGCAGACCGTAAACCGCCACCCACGATGCCTCCACCTCATCGGTAAAGGCGTCGCCGAGACCGACATCCAACGTCCACAGCAACGCCGACGCCACCGTGTCGTAGTCCTGGTCCTTCACGCCGTAATCCGCATGCCGGCGACCCAGTGCCTGCACGGCCGGCACTACATCGTCGAGCCGGTTCAACGCATTGACCGCAGTGGTGATCATGGACATCAGCTTGCGGCCCTGCTCCTCCATATCACCCTTGAACAACGGCCTGAGGGCCGGGTCGAGCTCGAACAGCTTTTCGTAAAACAATGCAGCCGCCTTGTCCTGAATGGGTAATACGGCATCCCATGATGCTTTAACCTGATTGATCTGTTCCGGTGTCATCGCACGTTTTCTCCTGTCGAAGTTGAACAGACATTCACACTGACAGGGCCTGGCCGCGGTTCAGGCCGGCAGGCCTTCGACCTCCGCCCGCACCCGCTCCACGATTCTCGACGCGCCCAGAAAATCCGCCGCGTGTTCGCGCAAATAGGTCCAGGGGTAACCGCAGGCCGTGTCGCCCATCGCCTGCAGACATTCCCAGGCAGGTTCCCGTTGTTTCATCAAATAAAACAGCAGGCCAAAAAACCCGTATGGCACCGGCCGGTACAAACTGCCCGGCGCCATCTCCATGCGTTGATAGGCGGCGTTTATTTCGGCGACAACTTCCGGCGCCATCAACCGCTGTCGCGCCCTGTCCGGCCCGTCGATGTAGATCCACCATGACCAGGCCTCGATCCAGGCCTGCGCGATCAGCGCGTGCAACGCGTGCCCGTATGGACTGGCATCGCTGACTTCGCGCGCGAAACGCAATGCGGCCTGCGCGGCATCCTGCTCGTCACTCAGCACACGCACCCTGAAAACATGCGTCATCAGATGCTGCGGATCGCGCATCGTCGCCTCGGCGAAACGCGACGACAGAGTCTCCTCATCCATGCCCGCCAACAGGCCGGTGTACAGCAGCCAGGCCCAGGGCTCGGCGCAATCCGGCATGCGTTGCGCCGCTTCGGCCAGGTCCCGTTCGGCCTGCTCCAGTTGTTTGAAGTAATGCATCAAACCCACCACCGTCAGCGACGAAGGCGATACGGACCGGTCGTCGCTCAGATCGCGAATTACCCGCAGTGCACGCACCAGCCACGGTTCGGCCAGATGCGACGACTCGCCCACCCACCAGTCGAATTCCATGCGGTTCACCGGCGTCACAGCTATTGCCTGCAACGACAGGGCCCAGGCTTCGGCATTGCTTTTGCGCAGCGTCTCCAGATCGCTGTTCAAGCGGTAATAGCGCTGGCCCTGCAACGCCGCCTGCAATGCCGGCACTTCCTCCATTCCATACCAGAGCGGACAGTCACCGGCTTCGCCGGCACTGCCGAGCCGAACCAGTCGCAGCAATCGGCTATGAAAGGTCATGGAGATTTTTAGGGGTGCGGAATCGGCCGGCGGACCTGCCGCCGGCCGGATTCGGATCGCCTACGGACTCAGGCCGTCACCGGGCTGGCGACAGTATCTTCGCGCTCCGCCATGGCCGCCTGGAGATTGCGCTCTTCCTCCGCGAGCACTTCCGGCGAGAAACGCACCAGCAGGGCGAAGAAGGACACGCATGCCACCACCACGCCCAGATAGAACAGGGCCTGCTGAGTGGTCAACGAAGGCGAACGGAACAGGAAGCCCGCCGCCACCGCACCTGCGTTGCCGCCCGCACCGACGATGCCGGCAACCGCACCCAGCGCCTTGCGGTTCATGAAAGGCACGAGCCCGAAGGTTGCACCCTCGGACATCTGCACGAACAGCGAGAACAGGATCATGGTGGACACCGCCAGCACGATGCTGCCCATCTGCGAGAACAGCATCAGCGCCATGCCCTCGATCAGCAACGCCATGAACAGGAAATACACGCGCCCCTTGAGGCCCAGCGAACGGGCGAAGCGGTCGGAGAACACACCGCCCAGGGTGCGGGCAAAGATGTTCATCAACCCGAACAGGCCGGCGATCAGCCCCGCCATCTCCAGATCGAGATGGAAGCTGTTGAAGTAGTACATGGCCGCCACGTTGTTGATGGTGAGCTCGACGCCGAAGCAGGCACCGTACACCAGAAACAGCGCCCACACGCGGTAATCCTTCATGGCCTTCATGAAAGAGCCGAGATCGTTGCCGCCCGCTTCACCCGGCTTGGCGATCAGACCCTTGGCGCGCAGTTCCTTGAAGTCGCCGTCCGGCGCATCGGTGGTCCATTTCCAGTAGGCGAAGGCCGTAAGCAGCATGGCAACACCGGGCACCACCATCGCCACGCGCCAACCTATGGCCTGATCGGCCACCACCATCATGACGGCGGTAAAGATCACCGGCATGACCATTTGCGTCACGCCGCCGCCGAGGTTGCCCCAACCGGCCGTGGTGGCGTTGGCCGTGCCGACCACGTTGGGCGCGAACATCACCGAGGTGTGGTACTGCGTGATGACGAAGGATGCGCCGATGGCACCGATGGCGAGGCGTGCGAGCAGGAAGGTTTCATAGCTGTCTGCCAGGCCGATCAACATGACGGGTATCGAGCCGAGCACCAGCAACCCCGTGTAGGTACGGCGTGGACCGATACGGTCGCACAAATAACCGATAAAGATGCGCACCAGTACCGTAATCGCCACCGACGCGATGATGGTGTTGCCGATCTGTTCCTTGGTCAGGCCCAGATCGCCCTTGACCACCGGCATCAGCGGCGCGATTCCGAACCAGCCGAAGAAACACAAAAAGAAGGCGAACCACGTCAGATGAAAGGTGCGCATCTGCACCGACTTCAGACTGAAGAGGTTGATGCGCGTCGCTTTGTTTTGAACTTCCATAACGGTCTCCCGAAATTTCGCAGGCAAAAAAATAGCGCCGCCCTGCACGTACTTCGTGCAAGAGACGCCGCTGTCGCTTCAAGAGTCCGCGCTGACTCTTAGTGTGACCTGCCCACCATTGGACCGATCGGTTCTGCCGTAATGCAGCAAGACATGTGCCATTTGACACACACCATCCGGCAAAACCTTTTCGCTTCAGGGCTTCGCTACGTTTTTACGTCTTGAGCCGATAACAAAACGACCGAAAAAAATGCCCTCATCTTGTGCCGCCCGCACCCGGTTGCTCCAGCCTGGTGCGCTCAGCCGAGCAATTCGGAGGCCGAAATCAGCATCCGCGCCACGTCACCCATTTTCTGATTACGGTCCATTGCGAGCTTGCGCAGTGCACTGTAGGCCGCATCCTCGGACATGCCCTTCTGGCGCATCAGAATGCCCTTGGCCTTGTCGATATCGCGCCGGTCGACCAGTTTGTTGCGAGTCTGTTCCAGTTCGTTGCGCAGCGCCTGGAACTCGCGAAAACGCGCGATGGCCACGTCCATGATGGGCTTCAAACGATTGGCGCTGAGGCCATCCACAATGTACGCGCTGACCCCGGCGCTCACGGCGTCGCCGATGGTCTGCTCGTCGCTCTGATCCGCGAACATCACCACGGGACGCGGGATTTCGCGGGAAATCACACGCATGGATTCCAACGTGTCGCGGTCCGGCAACTCCATGTCGATCAGGATGATGTCGGGCTCATGCCGGCGGACACTGGCGAGCAGGTCCTGATTCTCGCCCAGGCGTGCAACCACCTCGTAGCCCTGGTCGGCCAACGCCTGTTCGAGAATGGCGGACCGCCCCGCGGACTTGTCCACCAGCATCACTCGCAGTGTCATAACACCCCTCCAAAAACAAAACGGGGCCGCGCCGGCACAAGCCGACACGACCCCATCGTCGTTTGCGGCCGGTGCGCCATTGCACGAGCCATCATGCCCATAGATCAAGCAATATGCAGGCCAACAGAACAGAGGTGACGGGTACGGCGGACGCTAAACGTAAGGCAGGGTGATATCATCGGCAGCAACGCCGGACACATTGTCATCACATAACCCGCCGATAATCGCCCGCTAACGACAGAGATTCGGGGCCCGGGTTTCATTCCCGAAGTGAATCCGGTTATAACGGCACCGATGGCATGAAATCCGAGCGTTTCGTACCACCCCGCTGTATTCCAAACTGCCAACAACCTGAGGAAACAGGGAGATCCCCATGAAGATCTTATTGACCACCCTCTTCTTGATCGGCTCGATTCTGAGTGGCGTCGCCTACGGCGCGCAAAACGACCAGGCGCTGCTTAACCAACTGAAATCGCCCAGCTGGCACCAGTTCCGCACGGCCGCCAAGATCATCTATCGACAGGGTATGGCCTCCCAAACAGTGCTCGACACCATGGTCGAGCGCATCCTGGAGGGACAGAACCAGGAGAACAAATACTGGGTCGAGGCCTATTCCTGGGGCTGCAAGGCCGTCGCATCGACTGGCAACCAGCGTTACTACCAGGCCGTAAAGGAAGTCGGCGACAATGCGGCAACCGACAAGCTGAAAAAGTACTGCAGTCGCGCGGCGGAAGCCCTGGGCGGTCCGAAGGGCATGCAGTACAGGAAAGGCATGATGTCGCTCGGCAACTGACCGCCCGGCGACTCAGGCATCACGTAAGCCCACACCCCCGCCCGTCGGGGGTGTGGCGTTTCCGGGGGTATGAAATCGAAGCGCCGGAAACGAGGATTCAGGTGCGCGGCGTTTTGGCGGCGGACTCGTCACGCAGCAGGCGGGCGAAATCGGGCGACAGCCACTTGAACAGCCCCGTCACCAGCATGCGCAACAGACCGGTGATGAACAGCATGCCCAGCAGGCTGACCGCCATGGCGAACAACACCAGCACCCACCACATCATGCCGTGAAACTTGCCGTGCAGCAGTACGGTGACCAGCACGGTCATGGCCAGGAAGGCCGCGAACAGCACCAGGCTCAGCGCACCGCGATGGGCCGCCTTGAGCGCTTCGGCACGTTCGGGGGATAACGGGGCTTCAGGATTCGGCATGGCGCGCAAGTCTACCGCAACGTAACGCCGCTTTGACCCGCCCGGGCGCGTTCACTACGATTTGCCAAGGCCCCGCCCAAGGAATCCGACCATGATCCGCACCGCCGCCCGTCTTGCCCTGCTGTTCGCCCTGATAGCCCCCTTCACCACGGCCACGGCCGCGGAGTCCCACACCTACGACCGGGTCAGCCTGTCCGCCCAGGCCAGCGGCACCGTGCCCAACGACGTGCTCATCGCCACCCTGCACGCCGAGAAACAGGCCAAAGACAGCGCGCAGGCCGCCGCCGAGGTCAATCGCGACATCCTGTGGGCCCTGAAAGCAGCCAAGAAAACCGCGGGCATCCGGGCGCAGACGCTCGGCTACAGCACCGCGCCTGTGTACAAGGATGAAACGCTGATGGCCTGGCGCGTGCGCCAGGGGCTGCGCCTGGAAAGCCACGACCCCGCCAAACTCAGCGCCCTGCTCGGCAACCTGCAGCAGCGGGTGGCGCTGGACGGCCTGGGCTACCAGGTTTCCCCGGCATCCCGCACCGCGGCGGAGAACCATTTGATCGACGAGGCACTCAAGGCCTTCAACACCCGGGCCGGACTGATCACCAAGGCCATGGGCCATACCAGCTACCGTATCGTGCAGATCGATGTGCGCACCGGCAGCATCCCCCGCCCCATGGTCATGCGCAGCATGGCGGCGGAAAAGAACCTGCCCGCCCCGGCCCTGGAGGCCGGCGATACGCCCATCAATGTCACTATCCAGGGCACCATCCAGCTCGAGCCGCCTCACTGAATCGGCTAAATTCATATAAAATTCATAAAGTTAGCACGCATCTCCTTGACCCGGCCCGGTCATCCCGGTAGGGTAGCGCTCCCGCTCGCCGGAGCACCGGGCTGATCTAAGGACGATCCCACCCCGCTTCGCGCGCAATCCGACGCACTTCGCGACCGCACGACGCCCTTTCGGCGCGCCGTCGACGGTCTCTGCGTCTCCAGTCAGGGCCCATGCCCTGCATCCCCGCAGCCTCGGGAGAGGCTGCACTCTAGTTATTCATTGTCGCGTTTACCTGCGGCTTTGACTGGCGGCCCGGAAACGGGCCGTCCGAACCCAAACGAGCCGGGCTTTTTCGGTCCCCTCGCGTAAGGAGGACAGCCATGTCGAAGATCGCCAATCTGTCGTCGATCGAACGTATCAACAAGCCGGCCGCGCGCATTGCGCCGCGCAGCTACGAAGTCTTCACCGAGCGCCAGTTCGACAAAATCGCGCCTCTGGCGCGCCTGTCTGAATCGCAGCGTTTCGAGATCCGCACGGTCGCCAACGTGCTGCCGTTTCGCGTCAACAGCTACGTCCTGGACGAGCTTATCGACTGGAGCGCCGTGCCGGACGATCCCATCTTCCAGCTCGTGTTTCCGCAGCGGGAGATGCTGGCGCCGGCATCCTTCGAGCGCATGGCCGACGCCCTGCGCAACGGGTCGGACCGCAACGCCGTGCGTGAAACGGCCGGCGCCATCCGCGCGGACCTCAACCCGCATCCCGCCGGCCAGCAGACGCTGAACGTGCCGAAGCTCAACGGCCAGCCCCTGCCCGGCATGCAGCACAAGTACCGCGAGACCCTGCTGTTCTTCCCCAGCCAGGGCCAGGTCTGTCACGCCTACTGCACCTTCTGCTTCCGCTGGGCGCAGTTCGTGGGCGACAAGGCGCTGCGCTTCGCCTCCAACGAGGCCGGCAGCCTGCAGGACTACCTGCGCGCCCATCCCGAGATCTCCGACATCCTGATCACGGGCGGCGACCCCATGGTGATGAAGACCAAGAACCTCGTCGCCTACCTGGAACCGCTGCTCGCGCCGGAGTTCGACCACGTGCGCACCATCCGCATCGGCACCAAGTCGCTCACCTTCTGGCCCTACCGCTACGTGACCGACCCCGACGCCCCGGAGCTGCTCGCCCTGTTCGAGCGCCTGACCAGGGCCGGCAAGCACGTCGCGCTGATGGCCCACTTCAACCACTGGCGCGAACTCGAAACGCCCGTGGTGCGCGAAGCCATCCGGCTGATCCGCGACACCGGCGCGGTGATCCGCACCCAGGCCCCGCTGCTCAAGCACATCAACGACCACGCCGACGTCTGGGCACGCCTGTGGCGCACCCAGGTCCAGCTCGGCCTGGTGCCTTATTACATGTTCGTGGAACGCGATACCGGCGCCCGACGCTACTTCGAGGTGCCGCTGGCCCGCGCCTGGAACATCTACCGCGACGCCATGCAGCAGGTCTCCGGCCTGGGGCGTACCGCACGCGGCCCGTCCATGAGCGCCGGCCCGGGCAAGGTGGAGATTCAGGGGGTCACCGAAATCAACGGCGAAAAGGTCTTCGTGCTGCGCTTTATCCAGGGCCGCAACCCCGACTGGGTGCAGCGCCCCTTCTTCGCCAAATACGACGAAGAGGCCACCTGGCTCAACCACCTGCGGCCTGCCTTCGGTGAGGAGAAATTCTTCTTCGAGGACGAGTTCCAGGCCATGAACGACCGCGCCGCTCTGGCCGGCGCCTGAACCTGGCCTGGCGCTGGTTGCGCGCGCCTCAGCCGCGCGTAATCAGCGCCACCGCGTGGGCGGCGATGCCCTCTTCGCGCCCCGCGAATCCCAGGTGCTCGGTGGTCGTGGCCTTCACGTTCACCTGATCCAGCCCCACTCCCAGGTCTTCCGCCAGGTGCTCACGCATGGCGTCGATGTGGGGCGCCAGTTTCGGCGCCTGGGCAATCACCGTCCCATCCACATTGCCCACCTGCCAGCCGGCTTCGGCCAGCATTTTCACCACCTCGGCCAGCAACACCCGGCTGTTGGCACCCGCGTAATTCGGGTCCGTATCCGGGAAATGCCGCCCGATATCCCCCAGTGCCGCCGCCCCCAGCAACGCGTCGCAGAGGGCGTGAATCAGCACGTCCCCGTCCGAATGCGCCTTGAAGGCCTTGTCGTGTGCAATGCGCACACCACCCAGGACGACATGGTCCCCTGCCTTGAAGGCGTGGACGTCGTAGCCATGGCCAATGCGAATGTCAGTCATTCTTTTGATCTCTTAATCAGGGGAATTCTAAATTCACGGCACGCCGGACCAATCCGCCATTAATTGACATGCGAATTATACGGATTTAAAAAGAGAATAAACTCGATACCGTTCTCGACAGTCACGATTTGAAGTGAATTTACCAACAAATTGGCAACAATAATGGTGAATGCCACGTAAATCATAGGCATATTCAGTTCAAAACGGATGATTAGCCTATGCTCGATGATATTGAACAGATAATTAAATATGGAAACCACATACATCTTGAAACTTATGGATTGCTAACCCCTAAAAAGCAAGACACAGCAAGCAAAGGTACGTCATTGCATCACCTTAGGACGGACTACACACGGGCTCCCAAATAGGCTGGCCCATAAAATGGACTGACTCATGGAGAATAGATCTCAATGGCGACACGCATAAGCATTATTAATTTTAAAGGCGGTGTTGGCAAAACGACGCTCGCATTCCACCTAGGGACCGGACTAGCCAGATACCATGACAAGAAAGTATTACTTGTAGACATGGATCACCAAAGTAGCCTATCGATACTTTGCCTTGGCGCCTACGATTGGGAACAAG
>JARRKE010000064.1 GCA_037388465.1 Gammaproteobacteria bacterium | reverse complement strand
ATCTCCTCGGCCATGCGCAGCTTGTTCTTGAGCGACAGGCGGATGTTGATGCGCTCGACGCCTTCGCTGTAGGCCGCCAGCTTTTCCAGCGGGATGACCACGTCCTCATTGATCTTAAAGGCGTTGGTGTGTGCGGCGATGGCGGCGGTGCGTGCCCTGTCACGCCAGAAGGCGCGACGCGCCTCGGGGCTGACGGCGATAAAGCCGTCGGCATTGCGTGCCGCAGCCAGGCGCACCACTTCGGAGGCGGCTCGGGCGACGTCGTCCTCGACCTCGCCGCTGATGTCGGCGACCAGCACCATGCGTGGCAGGTGTCCGCGCGCACCCTTGGGCGAGTAGTTCACTGCGCGCACATAGCGTTCGTCGAGGTGTTCGAGCCCGGACAGCACGACGCCTGAGTCGGCCTCCAGGGTGTTTTTGATCTCCACGATGGCAGGCACGGCCTCGTGCAGATCATCGCCGTAGAACTCAAGACACACGGTGCGGGTGTGGGCCGGCATGCGATGCAGGATGAACACCGCCGAGGTGATGAATCCGTCGCAGCCTTCCTTCTGGACGCCCGGCAGCCCGCCCAGAAATTTGTCGGTGACGTCCTTGCCGAGCCCCTGCTTGCGGAACATGTGGCCCGGGAAGCTGAGTTCTTCCGGTTCGTCCTGCGGAGTTTTGCCTTTGATCCCGTAGCGGGTAATGCGAAAGCGCACCGTCTCCTGTTCGTGGATCTTGCCGCGGTTGTGATCCAGGCGTTCGATTTCCATCCACTCGCCCTGCGGAGTCACCATGCGCCAGGAGGCCAGATTGTCCAGCGTGGTGCCCCACAGCACGGCCTTCTTGCCGCCGGCGTTCATGGCGACGTTGCCGCCGATGGTGGAGGCGTCCTGGGAGGTGGGGTCGACAGCGAATACCAGGCCGTGGCGTTCCGCCAGTTCGGCAACGCGTTTGGTAACCACGCCCGCGCCGGCCCGCACAGTCGGTACCGTCCCCTCGACCCCGGGCAGGGTGCGTTCATCGACGGCGCTCAGGCCGTCGAGCTTTTCGGTGTTGATCACAGCGGCATTGCCGGTCAGTGGCACGGCGCCGCCGGTGTAACCGGTGCCGCCGCCGCGCGGGATCACGGTCAGGCCGAGCGCAATGCATTCGCGCACCAGGGCGGCGACTTCCTCTTCGGTGTCCGGGTTGAGCACCACGAAGGGGATTTCCACACGCCAGTCGGTGGCGTCGGTGACGTGCGAGACGCGCGCCAGCCCCCCGAAGTCGATGTTGTCGCGGCGGGTGTGGCGTGCGAAATGGCGCGAGGCCCGCCGGCGCAGTTTGTTCTGCTCGGGAAACCAGTTCGCGAAGCGCTCGACGGACTCGCGCGCCCGTTCGGCCAGCATCAGGGCCTGTTCGTTGCCGTGGGCGCGCGTCTCGATCTGTCTCAGGCGGTGCTGCATGGCCTCGATCAGGTTCTGCAGGCGCTTGCGGTTCTCCAGCAGGTCGTCCTGGATGTAGGGGTTGCGGGTGACCACCCACATGTCGCCCAGCACCTCGAACAGCATACGCGCGGAGATACCCGTCACGCGGGAGGCGCGCAGTTTATTCAGGGCCTCCCAGCTTTCCCCGCCCAGGAAGCGGATGACGATCTCGCGGTCGGAGAACGAGGTGTAGTTGTACGGGATTTCGCGGATGCGTTCTTGCATGACAGTCGGGATTCGCGCGGATTCCGCGCCGGGTTTGCAAGGATAAGGCTTTATGCCGCGGACAAACAGTGACGCAGGCTGGGGTTTCTCGATAAACCGGGGTTTATGGTCCGTAAAAAGAAAAAGAGAAAAGAAAAAGGGCGCCCGGAGGCGCCCTTTTTCATGTGACGAGATTCTAAGCGAGGCTTAGAACTTCACCCACATACCAGCGGACAGGGCGCTGGGGTTCTGACCGGCGGCAACAGGCTGCACGCCGCTCAGCTCGCCACCGTGACCACCGCCCCACGGCACGAAGGTGGCGTTGTCGTCGTTGGTCATCTGGGCGTAGTCGACGTAGGCACTGACCTGCTTGGTGAAGTCGTGCTGGAAGCCGACAGCGGCCTGGCTGCCGTTGTTCTTGCTGCCCTTAGGATCGACGACGTTGTACTGGACCTTCACGTGGTTGTTGCCCATGAAGGTGTACTGACCGCCGAGGCCGTAGGCGTTGGCAGAGGCCTTTTCACCATTCGAGGTGAAGTTCTCCACGCCGCCCAGATTGCTGGCGTTTTCATAGTAACCGACCACCTTGAAGGCGGCGATCTTGTAGGTCGCACCCAGACGCACGGCGGTTTCCGCCTTGGTGCCGCCGGTGTACATGCCCTTGCCGTGGCTCTCGTAGGCCAGACCCACGTACAGCGGACCCATGCCGTACTGACCCAGCAGGCTGTAGCCGCTGGCGTTCTTGGTGCCGGCGTCGAAGATGTAGGCGCCGACGACCTGGAAGCCACCGAACTTCGGCGACACGTAGGCCAGCACCTGGGCGGGACGGATGTCGAAGCCGCTGGAGCCGTTGAGCTTGAGGGACATGGTGTTACGGGTGTCGCCCACCTGATCGCCGAACAGGTCGGTCTTGCGGCCCAGGGACTTCATGGGGGTGTCGTGACGACCGATCAGGGCGGTACCGAAGCCACCGGACAGACCGATGAAGGTGTTGCGGTTGGACAGCTTGCCGTCACCGGACTGCTCGCTGAAACCATTCTCCACCTGGAAGATGGCCTTCAGGCCGTTGCCCAGGTCGTGCGAGCCCTTGATGCCGAAGCGCGAGCTGTTGGACACCAGGCCCAGGCCGCTCTTGCTGTTGGTACCAGTGGCGTCGGTGTTGCTGTTCTGGTAATCGATGGAGGTGTGAATCTTGCCGTACACGGCTGCGTCCGCCATCGCGGCGGCGGGCAGAGCCATGGCACCGGCGATCGCGATCGCAAGTACTTGCTTCTTCATGAGTTGTGACTCCTTAAGGATTGTTTTTAACAAACCGTGGCTGTCTTGCGACAGACCGGCACTTTATAAAGCACTTGAACAGGGGGCTGCAAGTGAACATTCGGTTACACTTTATGACAAAGATAGTACATGGTCGAAATCAGCTGTCATTGCGAAAATTAATGATAATGTGTAAGGGGTAAGGGGTAAGGGGTGGCGAGTGGAGTCCGGACAAAGTACGAGTTCCGCCTCACCCCTCACGACTTACACCTCACTTCCGGCCCCTCGACCGCAACCCGGAAATAAAACGGCCCGCACAGGGCGGTGAGCATGGGACTAGGATTGTTCGGCGCATCCCTGCGCCTCACCCCTTCGGGGCTTGCGCGATAAATCGCTCCCGGCGATTTATTGTTCGGCGCATCCATGCGCCTCACCCCTACGGGGCTCGCTGCGCTCGCGCCGGATCGTTCCCGACGATCCGGTCGAACCTGACTAGGTTCTCACCTCTCGGCCGCAACCCAGAAATAAAACGGCCCGCACAAGGCGGGCCGTTTTATTTCTGGCTGGGGGACTAGGATTCGAACCTAGATTGACGGAGTCAGAGTCCGCTGTCCTGCCGTTAGACGATCCCCCAACAAACCGATTAGCGCTTGGAGAACTGCGTGGCGCGACGGGCTTTGCGCAGACCGACCTTCTTACGCTCGACCTCGCGGGCGTCGCGGGTCAGCAGGCCGGTGGCGCGCAGCTTGGGGCGCAGCGCTTCGTCGTACTGCAGCAGGGCGCGGGCGATGCCGAGGCGGATGGCGCCGGCCTGGCCGCTGCCGCCACCACCTTCGACGGTGACGGTGATATCGAACTTGTCGTTGAGTTCGGCGGCTTCAAGCGGCTGGCGCACGACCATGCGTGCGGTCTCGCGGCCGAAGAATTCGTCCAGCGGGCGCTTGTTGACGATGATGTCGCCCTTGCCGGGGCGCAGGAAAACGCGCGCGGCGGAGGTCTTGCGGCGGCCGGTGCCGTAATACTGGGTGGCGCTCATGATTCAGTCTGTCCTATGTTCAGATGTCCAGCGGCTGCGGCTGCTGGGCGGTGTGCTTGTGATCGGTGCCGGCGTAGACCTTGAGCTTGCGGAACATGGCCCGGCCCAGCGGATTCTTCGGCAGCATGCCCTTGACGGCGTATTCGATGACGCGCTCAGGGGCCTTTTCGATCAGCTGCTGGAAGCTGGCGGTTTTCAGGTTACCGATGTAACCCGTGTGATGGTGATACATCTTGTCGCTCGCCTTGTTGCCGGTGACGCGCACCTTTTCGGCATTGATGACCACGATGTAGTCGCCCGTGTCGACGTGCGGGGTGTATTCCGGCTTGTGCTTGCCGCGCAGGCGGCGGGCGATCTCGGTCGCAAGCCGGCCCAGGGTCTTACCGTCGGCGTCGACCAGGAACCAGTCGCGCTGGACTTCGGCGGGCTTGGCAGAAAAGGTGCTCATGTCGTTCTCCAACAAAAGTCGGTCTGACTACAGAAAGGGCGGGAATGCTACTGAAAAGCGGCCCGTATGGCAAGCCCCCATGAGGCGCAAACGCGCGCGCCGCCGGGGTCTGCAGCCGGCCGGCCGGGCAGGTCTGTGGCCCCGGAGCAGCTTCAAATACCCTGCTTTATTTGTGTGAATTTATTGTGGGCAAAAATAAGCGCGGCAAGGGAGGGAAGCGCCGCGCTAAATTACCACCAAAGGAGGATGGAGGATTGAGCTGAACCAGCGGGGGGCGCTGAATCAGCATGTAAGTATCTTCTAATACTCTAAGATGTTTGTCAACTATTTATTTGAATCGCCCCGGATGGCGCGGTGCGTATCGGGGCAGGGCGGAATGCTCAGATCTTGAGGCGCTCGACCGGTCGGCCGTGCACCAGGTGTTCTTCGATGATTTCGTCGATGTCTTCCCGGTCGACGTAGGTGTACCAGACGCCTTCGGGGTAGACCACGGCGACCGGCCCTTCGCTGCAGCGGTCCAGGCAGCCGGCGGTATTGACCCGCACCTGCCCCGGGCCGGTGATGCCGAGTTCCTTGCAGCGTTGCTTGGCATGGGCGCGCATTTCAGCGGCACCGTACTGGGCGCAGCACACCCGCCCGTCCTCGCGGCAATTGGTGCAGAAAAAGATATGGCGCTGGTAGTAGCTCACTGGAAACGGCCCATGAGACGTTGCTTTACCGGATATAAATGGGGTCGGGCCGGAGGCGGATCAAGAGAGCGGGTTCATTCCTCATTGCCGGGGAAATCGTATACCAGGTTGAGGGTGGTGATGCTGTCGGTTTTCTTGAGGTCGTCCGGCGGATTGGTGTTGTGGTTGACCGTGTAGCTTAGGTTCATGCTCAGGTAGCCGTTGAGTTTGACCTTAAGGGAGCTGACCGACTGGGCGGCGGTATTGTAGCGACCGGCCTCGGCACTTAGGTCCTGCTCGAACTTGGCGCCGGTCGGGAACCGGTACACAAATTTGGTGGCCGCGCGGGCGATGGCTTCGTCCTGGCGGGTGTCGTCGGTGAGGAAACTTTGCCGGGCGCCGGCGCCGAGCTCGACGTCCAGCTGCGTGCGCTGGTCGTTCAGCAGGCGGTGACCGTAGCCGACGGATTCGGAATACCGGTAGTCGTAGCCGCTGAAGCGGTCGGAAAGCAGACCGAGCAGTCCGTACACATAATTGTGGCGGCTGAAGTTGTAGTCGATCTTGTAGGAGGACTCGGTGCGTTTGGCCGTCGTACTGTCATCCTGGGTGGCGGCGAGCGATGACAGCTTGAAGTCCTGCTTCCATGGGCCCTGGGTGCGTATGGCCCGGAATTTGCCGTTGTAGGTGCTGCTCTTGCTGTTGCCGGTGGTGACCACGGCCCCTGCCTCGGCGCTGAGCTTCCACTTGACCGGATTGGCTGGAGCATCGTCCGTCCCGGCCGGTGGGGGCGGTGCGGCCGGAGCAGGCGCATCGGCTGCGCCGGCCAGTTGCGGCAGGCTGCCGGCCACGAGGAGAAGATAAATGGATTTTCTGGTCACACGCATATGGTTCGTAAAGCTAGCACAACCCCCAGGCGCCCGCTTTATTCCGTGAGCCCGATGCGGGTATGCTGGCATGTGTCAGCCATTCGCGGAGCCGGCGTTTCCGGGCACGGGGCCTGCAGAAAATACGGCAGCAGCGTCAGGCGACCACAAGTCAGGACATGAACATGCGAAATTATTCCTTTTTTGATCGTCTGTTGATGGAGATCGACCAGTCTCTGCGCACGGTTCACGGCCGCCCGGCAGTAACCGAACGGCCCAATCCCGCCGACAACGTGCCCGATGCGGAGCTGAACGACTCGGAACGCGATCTGACGGGGCGTTTGATGCGTATCAATCACGCCGGCGAGGTGTCCGCGCAGGGGCTTTATCAGGGCCAGGCGCTGACCGCAAAACGTGAGGACGTTCGCAGGGAGATGCACCGCTCGGCGCTGGAAGAGAACGATCATCTGGCCTGGTGCGAGCAGCGTATCAACGAGCTTGGTTCCCACAAAAGTTATCTGGGACCGTTCTGGTACTGGGGGTCGTTCGCCATCGGCGCGTTTGCCGGTGCGATCGGCGACAAGTGGAGTCTGGGTTTCGTCACCGAGACCGAGCGGCAGGTGATTCGTCATCTGGACGGGCATCTGGCTGAGATCGCACCGCAGGATCAGCGTTCGCGGGTGATTCTGGAGCAGATGAAAGAGGACGAGGCCCATCATGCCCACAAGGCCCTGGAGGCCGGCGGCGCCGAACTGCCCGCGCCGGTGAAGGGGGCCATGAAGCTGATTTCGAAGGTGATGACCCGGAGCGTCTATTGGGTCTGATTTTGAAATCCGTAAGGCGTAAGGCGTAAGGCGTAAGGCGTAAGGCGTAAGGCGTAAGGCGTAAGGCGTAAAGGCTGACTCTACCTCACGCCTCACCCCTGGCGCCTTACCTTTTCTTAAATCTTGGACATATTCTCGCCGTAGAAAATCTCCGCCATTTCCTTGCGCAGGCGCTGTTCGATGCGCTCGAGTTCCTTGTCCGAATAGTCGGTCCTGCCCAAACCGAACAGATAGTTGTCCAGCTCGAATTCCTTGAGCAGCATCTTGGTGTGAAAGATGTACTCCTGGTACACGTTCACATCGATCATCTGGTAGCGGCGCTTGGTGTCCCTGGCGATGTAGTTCTGGATGGAATTGATCTTGTGGTCGATGAAGTGCTTGCGGCCGCGGATGTCGCGCGTGAAGCCGCGCACCCGGTAGTCGATCATGACGATGTCGGAGTCGAAGCTGTGGATCAGGTAGTTCAGCGCCCGCAGCGGTGAGATACGCCCGCAGGTGGAGACGTCGATGTCGGCGCGGAAGGTGCTGATACCGCCGTCGGGATGGCTTTCCGGGTAGGTGTGTACCGTGATGTGGCTTTTGTCGAGGTGGGCGAGCACGGTCTCGGGCAGCGGGCCGGGTGCCTGCGTATTGGACAGCTGTTCAGTGGTGATCGGCTCTTCGGAGATCAGCATGACGACGCTGGCGCCCTGCGGATCGTAGTCCTGGTGCGAGATGTCGAGAATGTTGGCGCCGATGAGGTTGCTGACTTCGGTAAGAATCTGCGTCAGGCGTTCGGCGCTGTACATCTCGTCGATGTATTCGAGGTACTCGAGCCGATGCTGTTCGGTGTTCGCGTAGCAGATATCGTAGATATTGAAGCTCAGGGTCTTGGTCAGGTTGTTGAACCCGTAGAGCTTGATCTTCTTGTCCAGTCGTTTGACCAATGCGGTTATTCTCCGGCACAGGCCGCCGCGATCGGCGGGTGGTAAATGATCTGTACGACGTTGCCTTCTGGGTCATAACAGTAAAAGCTGCGCGCGCCGTCGCGATGGGTGCGCGGCGGCTTGGCGATCTTCACGCCGTGGCCGGTCAGAAAGGCAAACCAGTCGTCGACGGCTTCCGGATTGCGCAGGATGAAGCCGATATGGTCCAGGGCCTGGGGCTGGTCGCCGGCGCCGGGGTCCCCCACGTGCAGTGCGAGGTTGTCGCACCCGCTGGTCAGGTAAAGATTGTCCGGGTCCGGGCGCCACTCCACCTGCATGCCCAGAAGGTCCACGTAGAAATGTTCACAGGCGGCGATGTCACGCACGTTAAGGGCGACATGGCGCATGCCGCCCATGCCGGCGGGACGATGAATGTCGTCGTTCATGATTGAAAGACCTCTCTGCGTACGTCTTGGCAAAGGCTTTCCCCGAACTGGCGTCGCAGCACCAGTGGCAGGGCGATCGACCCGCAGGCAAGCAGGCGGTCGTGAAATTGTTTAAGGCCGAGGGTCCCGGCGCCGAGAGGGTGTTTGCGGGCGCTCAGGATCATGGCCTGGCCGGTGGCGTAACTCATGGGCTGGGTCGGTGCCAGGCTGTACCAGGTCAGTTCGCCACGGGCGTGATGGTAGTCGAAGCCGAGGCTTTCTTGCAGCCTTTCCGCCGCCACGTCCACGCCCAGGCCGCCGGTATGCAGTTCCACGTCGATCAGGATGCGCAGGGCGCGCCACAGATAGTCACGTGCCAGGATGAGGCGCGATTCGGGGCCGTTCAGAAATCCCTGTTCGTGCATCAGCCGCTCGCTGTACAGGGCCCAGCCCTCGTACAGGGTGGCAGAGGGGTTGAGCAGGCGCGGCAGGCTGCGCGAGGTGTAGCGCAGATTGGCGGTGACGAACTGCAGATGATGGCCGGGCCATGCCTCGTGGACGCAGGTATGACGTATGACGGTGGGGCTGTGTTCAAAGTTGGTCTCGCCTTCTTCGGGCGGGGTCACGAAGAAGACGCCATGCTGGTCCAGGTCACCCGGTGAGGGTTCGTAGTAGGCGGCGAAGGGGATCTGGTCGTGCAGAAACAGCGGTGTGCCCACGACCTGCAGGCTTTCCCGTGCGGGCAGGCTGACGAGATCGTGCTGGATCAGGAATTCGCGTGCCAGCTGGAGGGTGCGCTGGTAAACGGCGAGGGTGTCCGTGTCGTCCGTTCCCGCCGGTTCGAGGCGTGCGAGCGCGGCGGCGACGTCGGTCGCGCCCAGTTCCCGGCACGCCGCTTCCAGTTGCGCCGTGGCATCGGCGGCCAGGCGCGTGCCGAGGCCGTGAAGTTGTTCCAGGTCCACGTCCAGGAAGTGGCGGAGTTTGAGCAGCCGTTCGAAATGACGGCGGCCGCAGGCCAGGTCGCCTTCGCTGCTCGGTCCGATGTCGTGTTCGAGAAAATGGGCGAAATCGATCAGGGCGTGGGCGGCGGCCTCCTGGAGCGGCCGCAGCTCGTCGAGGTTGGTGATCGAACGGTACACCATCGGGGCCTGGTGCAGCTCGCGGACGAAGTCGGCGCCGGTCAGGGCCTCCTGCCAAGCGGTTTCCAGCCACAGGATGGGGATGAGTTCGGGGGTCAACGCGAGCTCGGCGCGCGCGCCGCGCAGATACTCGGGAATGGCCGTCAGGCATTGCTTCAGGGCACGCCCCCGGTGCTGGACGGGGCGCAGCGTGAGCTGATGCAGGGTACGCAGGGGCAGGAATTCGAGCGGGTTGTGGTGACGCCAGTCCGAGTCGCGCAGTTCCTGTATCTCGATCAGGGCCGCGCCACGCAGGATGGCCAGGTCCATGGCCCGATCCTGGTCGAGCTGATCGGCTTCGAATTCATCCAGTCCGTTGAGCAGCTTTTCGTTGAGCGCGATCAGGGCGCCGATATCGTCATCCAGGTACGGGCGCAGCTGGCCGGCGTAGCCCGGCAGGCCGGCATCCACCGCGCGCGACGGATGGTAGCGGAACCAGGCCTGGTAATAGTTTTCGACGAGCGCGTCGAAGCCGTGGTCGTCCGGCGGCATGGAGGTGCTTCAGGCCTGGACGATTTCGTAATCGTGGGTGATCGTGGCGGTCTTGCCCAGCATCAGAGAGGCCGAGCAGTATTTTTCGGCCGACAGCTGGATGGCGCGCGCAACGTGCTTGTCGGACAGATCATGCCCGCTCACGATGAAGTGAATATGGATGCTGGTAAAGACCTTGGGCTCTTTGTCGGCACGCTCGGCGCTGAGTTCGGCCACGCAGTCGGTGACATCCTGGCGCGCCTTTTTGAGAATGTGCACCACGTCGAAGGCGGTACAGCCACCCGTGCCGAGCAGCAGCATTTCCATCGGCCGGACGCCGAGGTTGCGCCCGCCGCTGTCAGGCGGTCCGTCCATGACCACGGCATGGCCGCTTTCGGACTCGCCGACGAAGGTGACGTCTTCCAGCCATTTGATGCGCGCTTTCATGGTTCAGGTCCGGATGTTCATGAAGTTAGACAAGACAATATCAGAGCAATACACTGCATCAACTATCGGCAGGCGTCGGATATTTGGCGGTCGAGGGTGGGAGGATCGCCGATTTATGACGCCGCAGCTCACGGGAGGCGAAAAGATCAATGGCTCTGGCAGCTCCTCAGAAAGGACAGGTAGTCAATCAAGCGCTGGATCGGTTTCTGGAGCACTGTCACCGGCGCCGGTTACCTGCGCGTTCCGTCATCATCCATGCGGGGGATCCCCCTGATTCGCTGTACTATATCATCGCCGGATCGGTCAGCGTAATGATCGAGGACACCGAAGGGCACGAGATCGTGCTGGCGTATCTGAACCAGGGCGATTTCTTCGGGGAGATGGGCCTGTTCGACGAGCAGACCCGCAGCGCCTGGGTCGTCGCACGCGAGTCCTGCGAGATCGCCGAGATGAGCTACACCGAGTTCCGCCGCCTCGCGAACGAGCATTCCGATCTGCTGTTCGCGCTGGCCGCCCAGATGGCCGCGCGTCTGCGCGACACCAGCCGCAAGGTGATCGACCTGGCCTTCCTCGACGTCGCCGGACGGATCGCACGCACCCTGCTCGATCTGGCACACCAGCCCGACGCCATGACGCATCCCGACGGGATGCAGATCAAGGTGACGCGCCAGGAACTGGCGCGCATGGTGGGATGTTCCCGGGAGATGGCCGGGCGGGTGCTCAAGGACCTGGAAGACCGCAAGCTGATCTCGGCCCACGGCAAGACCGTCGTGGTCTACGGCACGCGCTGAGCTCAGGCGAACAGTTCGTGCAGGCGGGCGCCCGGGTCCTCGGCGCGCATGAATGCCTCGCCGACCAGAAAGCCGTGTACCCCCGCCGCGCGCATGCGCTGCACGTCGGCCGGTGTGTGAATCCCGCTCTCGGTGATGACCAGGCGATCTTCGGGGATGGCCTCGAGCAGATCCAGGGTAGTCTCCAGCCGGGTCTCGAAGCTGCGCAGGTCGCGGTTGTTGATGCCGATCAATCGCGCGCCGAGTTGCAGCGCACGTTCGAGTTCCGCGCGGTCGTGGACCTCGACCAGGGCGTCCATCCCCAGCTCTCCGCTCAGTTGATGCAGTTCCTGCAGCTGCGAGTCGTTCAGCGCAGCCACGATCAGCAGCACACAATCCGCACCCAGCGTGCGTGCCTCGTAGACCTGATATGGGTCGATGAGGAAATCCTTGCGCAATACCGGCAGCGAACAGGCTGCGCGCGCGGTTTGAAGATAAGCGTCGCTGCCCTGGAAAAAATCCTGGTCGGTGAGCACCGACAGACAGGTCGCGCCGCCGCGTTCGTAGCTCATGGCGATCGCCGCCGGATCGAAATCCGGGCGGATCACGCCCTTGCTGGGCGATGCCTTCTTGACCTCGGCGATTACGCCTGCCTGCCCCTGTGCGATGCGTTGTGCCAGGGCGTCTGCAAATGGACGCACCGGTGACGCATCCGCCGCCCGGGGGATGAGTTCGGCCAGCGGCACGGCTGCGCTGCGTTCAGCGACTTCCTCGGCCTTGCGTTTCAGAATGCGCGCGAGAATGTCCGGCGTCGCGCCTGCGGAATGGGCGGTCATCGTCGGTCAGCTGACTTCCCGTGCGCCCTCGGGCGTACCGAGGATGAGGACATCGGCCGGGCGATTGGCGAAGATGCCGACCGTCACGACACCGGGGATCTGATTGATCTCGGTTTCCAGCTTCAGCGGCTCCATGATTTCCAGATTCTGGATGTCCAGGATCAGGTTGCCGTTGTCGGTGGTGAAGCCTTCGCGCAGCACCGGCTTGCCGCCCAGGCGGACGAGTTCGCGGGCGACGAAGCTGCGCGCCATGGGGATGACCTCGACCGGCAGCGGAAAGGCCCCCAGGATGTCGACCAGCTTGGATTCGTCAGCGATGCAAACGAATTTGTCGCTGGCGCCGGCAACGATCTTTTCGCGGGTCAGCGCACCGCCGCCGCCCTTGATCAGCTGGAGCTGACGATTGGATTCGTCGGCGCCGTCGACGTAGAGCGGCAGCTGGCCGACGCTGTTCAGATCGAGTACCGGAATGCCGTGTTCGCGCAGCCGGGCGGCACTGGCATCGGAGCTGGCGACGGTGCCGTCGATCTTGCCTTTGATGCCGGCGAGCAGATCGATGAAGTGGTTGGCCGTGGAGCCGGTGCCGATGCCGACGATCATGCCCTCTTCTACATAGGCCAACGCCGCCTCCGCGGCGGCCTTTTTCATCTCATCCTGGTTCATGGCGTGGAATCCGCTGGATTGGAATGGTGGGCAAGATACAGGGGAACCGCGCTGAGTGACAAGTCGCATCATCTTGCTTGTCGGCAGTCCACGCTAACCTGTATCTTGCTGGTATGCCTCAGAAAATAATCGAAAAAATCCTGGGCGCGCGCGTTTATGACGTGGCGCAGGAAACCCCCCTGGAGCAGGCCCCCGGGCTGTCCGGACGACTGCGCAACAGCGTTTTTCTCAAGCGGGAGGACCTGCAGCCGGTCTTTTCCTTCAAGTTGCGCGGTGCCTACAACCGTATTTTCCATCTCAGCGAGGAGGAGCGTGCCCGCGGCGTCATTGCGGCATCGGCCGGCAATCATGCTCAGGGCGTCGCGCTGGCGGGGCGTCGCCTGGGTGTCAGGACGGTGATCGTCATGCCGCGGACCACGCCGCGTATCAAGGTCGATGCCGTGCGCGCCCTGGGCGGGCGCGCCGTGCTGGTGGGCGACGGCTACGACGAGGCCTACGCGCATGCCATTAAGCTCATGGAAGAAGAAGGGCTGGCCTTCATTCATCCTTATGATGATCCCTATGTCATCGCCGGCCAAGGCACCATCGGCATGGAGCTGATCCGCCAGCACCCCGACCCCTTTGCGGCTGTGTTCGTACCGATCGGTGGCGGCGGGCTGGCGGCGGGGGTGGCGACCTATCTGAAATATCTGCGCCCGGATGTGCGCATCATCGGAGTGGAGCCGGATGACGCCCCCTCGATGTACGAGGCGCTGCGGCAGGGGCGCCGCGTGCGCCTGAAACAGGTCGGCATCTTTGCCGATGGCGCGGCGGTCAGGCAGGTGGGGCGCGAGACATTGCGTCTGGCCCGTAAATTCGTCGATGAGGTCGTGCTGGTATCGGCCGATGAGATCTGTGCCGCGATCAAGGATGTATTCGATGACACCCGCGCGGTTGCCGAACCGGCCGGGGCATTGGCGGTGGCCGGCATGAAGCAGTACATCGCCCGGGAAGGTATGACCGACCAGCACGTGATTGCCTTGTTGAGCGGCGCCAACATCAATTTCGACCGGCTGCGTTACGTGGCGGAGCGGGCCGAAGTGGGTGAACAACGCGAGGCGATCCTGGCAGTGACCATCCCCGAGCGACCGGGGAGCTTCAGGCAGTTTTGCCGTGCAATCGGCAAGCGGGGGGTTACCGAATTCAATTATCGTTATGCCGATTCACGGCAGGCGCATGTATTCGTAGGGGTCCAGCTGGCCGACGGCCAGAAGGAACGTGAAGCCATTCTCGGCGATCTGGTCGAGCGAGGCTACGAGGTTCTGGATCTGACCGACAACGAAATGGCCAAGCTGCATGTGCGGCACATGGTGGGCGGGCATTCGGGGGTGGTTACCGATGAGATGTTATACCGGTTCGAATTCCCGGAACGTCCCGGTGCGCTACTGCGTTTTCTGACTCAGATGGGCCAGGGCTGGAATATCAGCCTGTTTCATTACCGCAATCACGGAGCAGCCTACGGCCGGGTACTGGTCGGCCTGCAGGTGCCGGCCAAGGACAAGCGCCGGTTTCAACGGTTTCTCGATGAGTTGGGCTATCCCTATATCGAAGAGACCCACAATCCGGCGTATCGACTGTTTTTGGGCTGACGTGTCCACATTGGGGGCAGGGCGGTTATATGCCGCTGGCGATGACGTGGGGTGGCGTTCCCGGCGTCGTCGCTGCTTGACTGGTTGAGGCAGATAAAAAAGAAGGCCCGCTTGCGCGGGCCTTCTTTTTTGCTGATGGCCGTCAGAATCAGAAGCTGCCTTCGCTGCCAGGCGGCTTGGTCATCGGCGGGATGACCGGTAACGGCCGGGGTTCCGGAGCCGCTGCCGCGGGCGCCGCCTTTTTCTTGGCGGTGGCCTTCTTCTTCGGCGCCGCCTTTTTCTTGGCGGTGGCCTTCTTCTTCGGCGCCGCCTTTTTCTTG
>JARRKE010000063.1 GCA_037388465.1 Gammaproteobacteria bacterium | reverse complement strand
GCGCGGCGTCGGTCTCGTTCTGCTGCACGAACTCGGTGAGCTGCACGGCAAGCGCCGCGAGATCGCCGGCCAGGTGCTGGTCGATGAAGGCGCTGACGGCGCGCCACTTGACCATCAGCCGATGAAATTGCACCGCGTCCTCGCGCAGCGACTCGACCGGCATCTTGCGTACCGCCTCGACCAGGCTGCCCGACATCGGGGCCAGCAGGCGAATGGTCTCGGCGATGAAATCCGCGTTCTCGCGTATCAGTGCCATCAGGCCGCTGTCGCGCATGGCCTTCCACGTCAGCACCGTGTCTTCCATCAACGCGGGCAGGTCGTTTTCGGCGTAAAGGGCGCCCAGCTTGTTCACGGTCTCGGTGGCGGGCCCGGCCAGCGGACCGGACAACAGCCCGCCGAGTCCGTTGACCAGGGTGCCGAGTTGGGCCAGGCCCTGCCACTGCTCCGGGGTCAGGTCCGCCGGCCCGGTCGGGGTTTGCTTCTCCAGCATGTTGGTAGCCATGGTTACGTCCCTCCAGAAAGTTGAAACGGCGTGATACCCACGTCCCGCGCGGGCCTCAGGCCGCCAGCTTCTCGGCCATCAGCTTGGAGAAGTCCAGGCCCCATTCGGGCATCTTGCCCTTGGTTTTGAAGAACAGGTTCTTGTACTGCATCTTCAGCAGGAAGGGCGTGTGCCCCATTTTCAGGATCTGCGTATCGCCGCCGTACCAGCTGTTGGAGCGGATATAAAAGGCCTGGTTGTTGCCCATGTCGCCGATGCAGTACACCACGTGCTGCAGGGGCCGGTCGGCATCCGCCGCCGTCATGCGCCCCATGTCCCTGGCGATCTGGCGTCCGACGATCTCGCACTGGTCGTGACCGATGGCGCCCAGCTTGGGCACGGTTACCGCGGCCGCATCCCCGGCAGCGAAGACTTCGGGGTACTTCGGATTGCGCATCAGCAGATCCGTCACGATGAAGCCTTCGCTGTCCGAGATCGGCAGTCCCTTGAGGAACTCATGCGGCACCCAGTCGGGGAAGATGATCTTGACCTCGGCCTCGAGCGACTGACCGTTGGCGAACTCGATGCCGTCCGCGGTCAGGCAGGTGATGTCCTGGGTGTCGTTCAGGTAGTTGAACCCCATGCCGGAGGCGATCCCCAGCAGCTGGTTCACCACGTCCTCGCCGGCATCCTCCGCGATCAGCTCGGCCGGGGTGAACACCGTGATCTTGTCGGGCCCGCCCTGGCCGGTGTTTTTCAGATAGGTCGCGGTGGACAGCATCACCTCCACCGGCGGTCCTTCGCAGGCGGCCAGCGCCAGCGGAATGCTGCCGCCGGGGTAGGGCTCCAGGCCTTCGGCGCCGTCGCCCTGGTGAAAGCGCGCCGAACCGATGGCGATGGGGCCGCCCTGGTAGCCGCCTTCCCACAGATATTTGCGCAGCTTGTTGCCGTGATAGATGTCGCTCACGGTGTGGCCGTATTCGGCAAAGCCCTCGATCCTGTCGTAGGCCAGACGGTTGCCGATCGCGACCACCAGGTAGTCGTACCGGAGCCTGTCCGTCTCGGAGCCGGGGCGTTCGGACGGGATGTAATCGACCTGCTTGTTGTCCACGTCCACGGACGTGATCTCGCCCTGTAAAAAGGCGATGTCGTCCTCCGCCAGCACGTCGGGCAGGTCCATGCGCTGGTGCGCCTGCGGGTCGCGGTTCTCGAACACGTCGGCGGGAATGTTGGGAATGAAGAGCAGGTAATTCTTGCGGTCGACCACGGTGATGTCGACCGAATCACCCGCGTACTGGCGAATCTTCTGGGCCGAGCCCAGGCCGGCGAAATTGCCGCCCAGGACGACCACATGCGGTTTGCTGCTCATACTGACCTCCTGTTCGTTACGGGGGTGTTATTGCTCTGCGAAACGCGCAGGCGGAGCAGGGGTTATGCGGCCAGATGCCTGCGCCACAGGCCCTGTTCCATCATCGGGGCGAAGATCATGTAGTACGGTCCGCGATCGACATGGGCAAGCACGCCGTCGTTGTGAATCTGGCGCAGCTCGTAGTCGACCATGGCGTGGCCGAGCCCCATATGCGCGTGCTCCGGCGACTCCCACTCCATGTGCACGAAATACTGGGCGGGGGTCTGGGCCGGAATCGGCGGCGTATCGTGCACCTCGTCGCCGTAATTGGTGTTGTAGGCGGGCGGGTTGGCGCCCAGGGTGGCCTTGAGCATGCCCTTTGGATCGAGCTGGAAGGAGCCGATGGCCGAAACGCCGAACTGCTTCATGATCATCCAGCCGACCATCCCGGGCACGTTGTCCTTCATCCAGCGCAGCGTCTCCTGCGCGCCCTGCTCGAAGTCTTCCTCGTGTCCGTGCATCACCCAGTGGTCGCCGACCACCACGGCGCGCTGCGAGGCGAGGGCGACCTTGGGCACCGGCTCCTGCCGGGCGAATGAACCGCCCAGTTCGTTCGGCACGTCGGTCATCCCCATCAGCTGGGGCAGGTCGGATGCCACCACCTCGTAAAACGGTTCCCACGGACCTTCGACCACCATGTCCAGGCAGCTTCCGCACAGCTCGTAGATCTCGTCGAAATTCTCGTGATGCATCTCTTCATGCGACTTCACGTCCTTCCACACGGTGTACTGGAACATGCCGACCGGGTTCAGCGACTCGCGCATGTCGATGGCGCCGCCGCCGTAACGGCCGGCCATGGGATGGATACCGGTCTGGATGAGCTGCTCGAAACCCATAAAACCCGGATGGGACGCGGTGGTGATGCATACCTTGGGACCGACATGCATCATGGTCTGGAAGCTTTCCGGGGTATTGGTCACCTTGGACATATTGACTGCGATGATCGGATTGCCGTCAGACATGAAACCTCCTTTTGCTTCGGGTTCGTCCTCATCCATGCAGAGGCTGTGCCAGGCAGGAAATTCAGTGACTTAACCCGCAAAACCCGATTACCTGAGCATTTTACTTGGTCTATTTACACCACCCGGTGGGCCACATCGCACATGGGTGGTCGTCCCGAACCCACACAGACAGTCTTCTTTAGGAATATTCAATAACTAACTGTTTTTAATATTCTTTAATGGTTTTCTACTGCCAGGGGGCCGGGGGTGCCAAGGCCGGGTTTCCGTGACACAATATCCCCCCATCCGCTGTCCCGACCCGTTGCCGCCATCTAGATGAATCCATCTTTCGTCCATCTTCATCTCCACACCGAGTATTCGCTGATCGACAGCGTGGTGCGGATCAAGCCCCTGATGAAGACGGTCGCGGAGGCGGGCATGCCGGCGGTGGCGATGACCGACCACGGCAACCTGTTCGCCATGGTCAAGTGCTACCGGGCGGCCATCGCCCAGGGTCTCAAACCCATCATCGGCGTCGAGGTGCAGATCCGCGAAGGCGACGAACCGCTGTCGCCGCTGGTGCTGCTGTGCATGAACGACACCGGCTACCGCAATCTCACCCGGCTGGTGTCTCGCGGCTACCAGGAGGGGCAGCACGCCGGCATCCCGACCGTGCAGCACGAATGGCTGGAAGCGGCCAGCGAGGGGCTGATCGCGCTCTCCGGCGGCATGCACGGCGACATCGGCCGGATCCTGCTCAACGGACGCGACAAGGAAGCCCGCAAGCGCCTGGACTATTGGAAAAAACTGTTCCCCGACCGTTTTTATCTCGAGGTCACCCGCACCGACCGCACCGGCGAGGAAAACTACCTGCACGCCGCGGTGAACCTGGCCGCCGCCACCAACACCCCGGTGGTGGCGACCAACGACGTGCGCTTCATCACGCCGGACGATTTCGAGGCCCACGAGGCCCGCGTCTGCATCCACGACGGCTACACCCTGGACGATGCGCGCCGGCCGCATGCCTACAGCGACCGCCAGTACCTGCGCACGCCCGAGGAAATGGTGGAGCTGTTCGAGGACCTGCCCGAGGCCCTGGAAAACAGCGTCGAGATCGCCAGGCGCTGCAACCTGGGTCTGACCTTCGGCGAGAACTACCTGCCCGATTACCCCATCCCCGCCGGCCAGACGATTGAAGAATTTTTGGCCGAGGAATCCCGCAAGGGGCTGGAAAAACGCCTGGCGGAGATCGGCATCGCCGGCGATGACGCCGCCTGCAAGCCCTACCACGAGCGCCTGGAGATCGAGCTCGGCGTCATCAACCAGATGGGTTTCCCCGGCTACTTCCTGATCGTGGCGGACTTCATCCAGTGGGCCAAGGACAACGGCATCCCGGTGGGGCCGGGGCGCGGCTCCGGCGCCGGCTCGCTGGTGGCGTATTCGCTGCGCATCACCGACCTCGACCCGCTCAAATACGACCTGCTGTTCGAACGCTTCCTGAACCCGGAACGCGTCTCCATGCCCGACTTCGACGTCGACTTCTGCATGGAGAACCGCGACCGCGTCATCGAATACGTGGCCCGCAAATACGGCCGCGAAAAGGTCTCGCAGATCATCACCTTCGGTTCCATGGCCGCCAAGGCCGTGGTGCGCGACGTGGGCCGCGTGCTGGGCCACCCCTACGGCTTCGTGGACCGCATCGCCAAGCTGATCCCGTTCGAGATCGGCATGACCCTGGAAAAGGCCCTGGCCGAGAGCGAGGACCTCAAGGAACAGTACGACAGGGACGAGGAGGTCAGCGCGCTGATCGACCTCGCCCGCAAGCTGGAGGGCCTGGCACGCAACGCCGGCAAGCACGCCGGCGGCGTGGTCATCGCCCCCTCCGACCTGACCGACTTCACCCCGCTGTACTGCGAACAGGGCGGGCAGGGGCTGGTCACCCAGTTCGACAAGGACGACGTCGAGACCATCGGCCTGGTGAAGTTCGACTTCCTCGGCCTGCGCACCCTCACCATCATCGACTGGGCCGTGCAGACGGTGAACGCCTCGCGCAAGGCGCAGGGCGAGGACCTGCTCGACATCGCCCACATCCCGCTGGACGACGGCCCCTCGTTCGACCTGCTCAAGGCGCAGGAAACCACCGCCGTGTTCCAGCTCGAATCGCGCGGCATGAAGGACCTCATCCGCCGCCTGCAGCCGGACGTCTTCGAGGACATCATCGCCCTGGTGGCGCTGTTCCGCCCTGGCCCGCTGCAATCGGGCATGGTGGACGACTTCATCAACGTCAAGCACGGGAAGCAGGCGGCGAACTACCTGCACCCGGACCTGGAGCCGATCCTCAAGCCGACCTACGGCATCATCCTGTACCAGGAACAGGTCATGCAGATCGCCCAGGTGCTGGCCGGCTACACGCTGGGCGGCGCCGACCTGCTGCGCCGCGCCATGGGCAAGAAAAAGCCCGAGGAAATGGCCAAGCAGCGCGAGATCTTCATGAAGGGCGCCATCGGGCGCGGGGTGGACGGCGACCTCGCCACGCACATCTTCGATCTGATGGAGAAGTTCGCGGGTTACGGCTTCAACAAGTCGCACTCCGCCGCCTACGCGCTGCTGGCCTACCAGACCGCCTGGCTCAAGGCCCACTATCCGGCGGCCTTCATGGCAGCGGTGCTGTCCGCCGATATGGACAACACCGACAAGATCGTCACCCTCATCGACGAATGCCGCAACATGAAGCTGCAGGTGGTCCCGCCGGACATCAACCGCTCGGGGCACATGTTCGGCGCGGTGGGAGACGACACCATTCTCTACGGCCTGGGCGCCATCAAGGGCGTGGGCAGCTCGGTCATCGACAGCCTGCTCGCGGTGCGCGAGGAAGGCGGCCCGTTCAAGGACCTGGTCGACCTGTGCACCCGCAGCGACCTGCAAAAGCTCAACCGGCGCGCCCTGGAAGCGCTGATCAAAGCCGGTGCCCTCGACAGCCTGGGCGAGTCGCGCGCGGGGCTCATGTACGCCCTGCCCACCGCCGTGCAGCTGGCCGAGCAGGCCCACCGCAACGCCAGCGCCGGGCAGGAGGACATGTTCGGGGAAAGCGCGCTGCCCGTGGTCGAAACGCCGGTGCAGACCGACGTGCCCGAATGGGACGAACCGGAACGCCTCGCCGCGGAAAAAGAGACTTTGGGCCTGTATCTCACCGGCCACCCCATCAACCAGTACCTGGACGAGATCAGGCAGTTCACCGGCCCGCGCCTCGGCCCGTTGCTGGCCGATCTGTCCGACGACCGCCGCGGCGAGCGCAGCGTGGCCATCGCCGGGCTGGTGGTGAACATCCGCATGCGCAACACCAACTCGGGCCGACAGGCCTTCGTCACCCTGGACGACAACACCGGGCGCATCGAGCTGGCCCTGTTCAGCGAGAACTACCAGCGCTACGGCCAGCTGCTCAACAAGGACCAGCTGCTGGTGGCCGAGGGCACGGCCAGCTTCGACGACTTCAACGGCGGGGTACGCCTGCGCGTCAAGGAGCTGTTCGACATCGACCAGGCGCGCACCCACTTCGCCCGGCAGATCAGCCTGCGCCTGAACCGGGGCAGGGCGGTCAACGGCTTCCTGTCCGAGCTGGCCGAGACCATGAAGCCCTACCGCGGCGAGGGAAACTGCCCCATCGTGCTGCATTACGAAAACAACGACGCCAGCGCCGAGTACCGTTTCGGCGAGGATTGGAACGTCTCGCCCGCCGAGGGTCTCATCCACCGTCTGCGCAGGCTGCTGGGCGACGAAAACGTGCGGGTGCAGTATTGAGCGCGTGCCTGTCGCGTCCGCGCGGCGAAGCATGTATTCTCGCGCCTTTTCGCGGCATATCCGCCCCAATTCGCGGACAAGTCGGGGCCATGCATAGCCGAGCGCATGCAGCCCATGTACAATGCCGAGCCCGGGAAGCAGAGCAAAAAGTGATCAATTAATACACATGAATCCCGATTTTCTCGATTTTGAGCAGCCCATCGCGGAACTGGAAGCCAAGATCCAGGAGCTGCGTTTCATGGGGGATGACTCCGAGCTGAACATCCACGAAGAGATTCAGCGGCTCGAAGCCAAGGCCCGCGGGCTGACCGAATCCATCTTCGCCAAGCTCAGCCCCTGGCAGATTTCCCAGCTGGCGCGCCATCCGCGCCGCCCCTACACCCTCGATTACATCGAGCACATCTTCACCGACTTCCAGGAACTGCACGGCGACCGCGCCTTTGCCGACGACGAGGCCATCGTGGGCGGCATGGCCCGCCTGGACGGCGAGCCGGTGATGATCATCGGCCACCAGAAGGGCCGCACCACGCAGGAAAAGCTGCGCCGCAACTTCGGCATGCCGCGCCCCGAGGGCTACCGCAAGGCGCTGCGCCTGATGCGCCTGGCCGAGCGCTTCCAGCTGCCCGTGCTCACCTTCATCGACACCCCCGGCGCCTATCCCGGCATCGGCGCCGAGGAACGCGGCCAGAGCGAGGCCATCGCCCGCAACCTGCTGGAGATGTCCGAGCTCAAGACCCCCATCATCTGCACCGTGGTGGGTGAGGGCGGTTCCGGCGGCGCGCTGGCCATCGGCGTCGGCGACCGGGTCATGATGCTGGAATACGGCACCTACGCGGTCATCTCGCCCGAAGGCTGCGCCTCCATTCTCTGGAAGAGCGCGGACAAGGCCGCGGATGCGGCCGAGGCCATGGGCATCACCTCCAACCGCCTCAAGGAACTCGGCCTGATCGACGAGATCATCTCCGAACCGCTGGGCGGCGCGCACCGCGATGTCGAGGCCATGGCCGACAACCTCCGCAACGCCCTGAGCAATGCGCTGCGCAACCTGCGCAAGCAGGGCATCGACAAGCTGCTCGATGTGCGCTATCAACGTCTCATGTCCTACGGTAATTTCCAGGAAGGCTGAGACCTCGTGAATCCCGGTGCTGCGCGACACCGCCCCGGCGTAGCGCGGCACCCGTCCGCCCCGGGCATCCTGCCCACACCGAAGTCCATTCCCCTTCATGTCCCGTCCCCGGGACCTGAATCGTGGGCCGCGCCATGGCGCTGATCGCCCGCGACCTGCTTCCCGTATTGCACCGCCTGCCACCCGCCAGGCGCTACGTGGTGGGATTCAGCGGCGGTCTGGATTCCACCGTACTGCTTCACGTTTTGGTCTCGCTGCGCGACGAGCTGCCGCCGCTGCAGGCGGTGCACGTCAACCACGGCCTGCAGGCACAGGCAGCGAATTGGGAAAAACATTGCGCCCAGGTCTGCCAAGACTTCGACTGTCCGTTGGATATCCTGCACGTCGATGCACGACCTTCCGACGGCGAAAGCCCGGAGGCGGCAGCGCGCAGTGCACGCTATGACGCCTTGCGTGAATACTGCCGCCAAGGCGACCTGCTGCTTACCGCCCATCACCAGGACGACCAGGCCGAAACCCTGCTTAACCAGTTGCTGCGCGGCGCCGGCCCGGCAGGACTCAGCGCCATGCCGCGCGTCGCGCCCTTCTCTCCGAGTACCTGGCATGCACGGCCGCTGCTTGAGGTGACACGCCCCGAACTGAAGGCCTATGCCGAGGCAGCAGGTCTGACCTGGATCGACGACCCCACCAATACCGACACCCATCTGGCGCGCAATTATTTCCGCCATCACGTCATGCCCGTGCTGACACAACACTGGCCCTCTGCCGGCGCAACCCTGGCACGTGCCGCCCGTCATCAGGCGGAGGCCTGGGCGCTGCTGCAGACCCTCGGCCGGCAGGATATCGAGACGGGGCAGGGCAGCCGCCCGGACTGCTTGTCGGTACAGGCACTGCGCCGATTGCCCACCAATCGCGCCCGCAACGCGATCCGTGTCTGGCTGCACGACAAAGGCCTGCCCATGCCTTCCGAGGCGCGCTTGGCGCGCATCCTGGAAGACGTGCTCACGGCCGGTGAGGATCGGATGCCCTGCGTGGACTGGCCGGGCGCGGAAGTGCGCCGCTACCGGGACGATCTGTACGCCTTCGCCCCTTTGCCGCCGCATGATCCGACTACTATCTATAAATGGGACCCAAGCGAACCGCTGGAGCTGTCGTCATTGAATCTGTGCCTCACGCAACAGGACCTGCTCGACCTGGGCGTGGATGTGGCTGCGCTGGATGGACCTCTCAGCGTACGTTTCCGCCAGGGCGGCGAGCGCTGCCACCCCAAAGGACGCCAGGAAACACACGAGCTGAAAAAGCTGCTACAAGAAGAGGGTGTGCCGCCCTGGGAGCGGGAGCGGATTCCGCTGGTTTACGCAGGGGAGCGATTGATTGCGGCGGTGGGGTTTTGGGCGTGTGAATAAGACGCCTATGCATTAGATATTCTTAATCAACACAAGGAGGGGATGATCATGGCAAGGTACTATGTAAACAAAAACGCTCAGGCTAACGGAGATCACGAAGTTCACCAGCAGGGGTGCAGCTTTATGCCCGCTCCTGAAAATCGGATCTACCTAGGTGATTTCGCAACCTGCGCTCCGGCAGTTCGAGAAGCCCAGAGGCACTATACACAGTCAAATGGCTGCTACTACTGTTCCCGGAACTGCAACACAGGCTAATCGTTTCGCCTACATATAAGGCTTGGCCTAACAGTTCGTTCCAGCGGATACGCTGATACGTATCGCTTAACTCAAGCGTTAGAGGGCATGGAGGGGGAGCGAATGCCATCTGATGATCTAGATAGCTTCATCCGTTGGCAAACTGTCACGCGTGAACACTTCTCATCTGTGTCCAACCTTGTGCTTGGTCTAGCCACAGGCCTCTTGGCTTTTTTAGTTTCTGGCCTTGCTTACTCGAAACCCTTGAGCAAATACTTGCTTGTTGCTGATACAGGATCAATGCTCCTTCTTTCTGCCTCCATTGGACTAGCGGTTTGGTGCGCTATAAATCGCCTTCGAGATTTTCGAACCACGGCACAGATTGCACGTTCACGCTCTAAAGGGAAGCCAGCCGTCTCCGACACGCGTCTAGAGACTAAGGTGTTGGGCCAATTGTCGTGGCGATTGTTCTGGTGGCAACTTGTCCTGTTCGGTTTCGGGGCAGTCGGGGTCGCTATCGTTATTATCACTCGACTTTGGGCATAACAATATGCCATCTAACACGTCACTCCAGCCAACTTCGGCACGCTATGTGACCCTCCTTGGCTGAGCTTGGCGTTAGCTGTAAGAGAAAAGCAATGAATCGAAGATCGTTAGTTACACTTGCGCTCGGCACATTCCTTGTCTTCGGAATATTGCTTAGCATCGGGATCAGCATATCTTCTCGCGACAGAGCATCGTATCTTGACTCGCGTGTTTCGGAACTAGAATCTAGTATTGGGCAATAAAAGAGGTGTAGGGCTAATGAAAGCTTTTTTTCTGCTGTGGTGGCGATCCCTACCATTTACCGTTGGCATGGCGGCTTCACTGATCGCACTTTGCTTTTTAGTACGTTTCTATGACTACGGTCTGGAGCTTGATTCAGAATATATTTGGCTGTTTATGTTGTTCTTTCTAGTGGGCTTTCCTACTTTGATTTTTGGGATAAAGAAACTTTCTCATGATCCAGACGAGGAGACAAGCGGCGGCTGACAAGGCGATCTATTGAGCACGCATTTCGCAATGCTTCATTCGCCCTAGCGGCACTTTGAAGTTATACCATGGAGAGTAAGAGAGAACCTCTAGAATGCTGGATTCCAAGGTAAAGGAATGGACTGGTCAGTTGCCAACTCTGCATTAGCCGTCACCCTAATCGGTGTAAGCGGTGCAGCTATTGGCTATTTCTATCGCGCCAGGACAGAACGGCTACAAAATTATCGACTAGCCCTTTTTATCTTACTCAAGATCTGGCATCGTTTTGGGCTATTAAATGTCGAAGACTTCAATCCAGAAATTGATTCAATAATCAATAGCATAAAACGGCAGTTTCCCGATGCAAATTTTTCTGACGAAGAAATAGGTGCCATTAAGGTATATTTCACACCTTATCTCAGGCAAATGCTCATAAATAAGGCGTTTGAAGGATTTGAATCAATTGAGCAGGCCTATGCAGAAGCTGTGCATTTAGTATCGCTCCATGACCCTATTTATGGATATGAGCTTGATTCAATAAAAAGTATCCGTAGCCGAATGGTAGCTATTGATCAATATTTTGCTTCTGCATTTGGGCAGGTCGTGCAGAGCGACGATCCAAATAGCCAATTCCTTATTAGCATTCAGTCAAAACTTAAATCATTTGCTCATAACGATGCTATATCAGATATAGAATCTGCAATTCACCGTCTCAGCTGGAAGGTTGGAGTCATAACAAGATTCAGAGTTAAAAAGGCATTGCAGCAACGTAAAGATAGACTTACGCATATACCAGAAAATGAGATCCAGAGGCTTATAGACGAGGTATTAGTACCTGCGATTCAAACTATTACCAACATCAAGCACTAAACGAAAAATAAGGGCCAGAGAGCAATTATTAGTAATATAAGAGAACAATAAACTTGCCGCTGGTGATGCGAGGTATGAGTTGTTCATTCAAGGAGAGAAGACATGAATCACATATGGCGTTGGGCTATTGTTTGCGGTTTTCTAGCCATGAATATTTCAGGTCCATCCTTTGCTGACGCACGCCTCGACAAAAGCGCTCTGGAAACCTTGATCAAAGGAAACACTGTCGAAGGCAGGAATATTAA
>JARRKE010000062.1 GCA_037388465.1 Gammaproteobacteria bacterium | reverse complement strand
AGGCCGCGCTCGAGGCGCTGGGGGCCAAGGTCTCCGGCAGCGTGTCGGGCAAGACCTCGGCGGTGATCGCCGGCGAGGACCCCGGCTCCAAACTCGCCAAGGCCGAGTCGCTCGGCGTGGATGTGCTGGACGAGGCGGCTTTCAAGAAGCTGATCGCAGGCGGATAAGCGCCCGTTTTGCCAGGGCGCGCGGTTTCCGGTAAGGTGTGCGCCCGTTTGGGGTCCTCACTCGGGGTTGCCGGATGCATAAGTCTTCGTGGGCGGGTAGCAGCCTGCGCGCCATGGTACTGATTGCTGCGGTTCTCGGCCTGTCGGGCTGTGGAACCTCTTATGTGATCAACGCCATGGTGCCGACCAGCGGTTACACGGTCACGCACAATATCGCCTATGCATCCGGACCGCGCCACAAACTGGACGTTTATCGTCCGGTCAATGCCACCGGTCACAGTCCTGTCGTCATTTACATTTATGGTGGCCGCTGGCGCGCCGGCGACAAGTCGACCTACAAGTTCGCCGCGGAGGCATTGACCTCCCACGGTTACGTGGTGGTGATCCCGAACTATCGCCTGTTCCCGGAGGTGCACTTTCCGGCCTATGTGCAGGATGCGGCGCAGGCCGTGGCCTGGACCCATGCGCACGTCGCGGATTTCGGCGGCGACCCGAACGAGATGTACCTGCTCAGCCACTCCGCCGGTGCGCAGATCGGCGCGCTGCTGGCCCTGGACCCGGCGTATCTCGCTGCTGTCGGCGGGTCGCCGAACTGGTTCGCAGGCGTTGTCTGCATGTCCGGTCCTTACGATTTCAATCCGGACCAAAGCTGGGACCTGGCCGAGAACTTCGGCCCGCGGTCACATTATCCGCAGGCCATGGCGGTGAATTTCGTGACCGGGCACAACCCGCCCATGTTGCTGATGGCGGGCAAGGACGATCAGGAAGTGCCCTATACCCAGTCGGTGGAGCTTTACCGGCGCATCAAGGCTGCGGGCGGACCGGTGCAGCTCAAGCTGTTCAATGGCCTCGGCCACGTGGAGCTGATCGCGACGTTCGCCAACACCCTGCACTGGATCGATGGACGGCCCTTGAGCACGGTGGAGGGCTTTGTCGATCGGCGGGTGGCCAAGCGTGAACAGCAGCTGAAAATGGCGAAGGACACCACGCGCTAATTCATATCCGTGTAGGTATCTGCACGCGCGTTGGTTAAGGGGCGGCGAAGAGGCTTGTCGCCGCATTTGTACACTTACATCTGAAGATCACTATGTCAGAACGCGAAGGTATCATCCTGGCGGCCATCGACGGGTCGCAGAACTCTCTTCTCGCGGCCGGCGTGGGTGCACGCATGGCCAGTCTGCTGGGAGCGCATCTGGGGCTGATCCATGTGCTCGACGAGCCCGTGGTCAGTTTCTGGGGCGGAGTCGAGGCGCACATGAAGTCCGAGATCCGCACCGAGGCCGAGGCGACGCTGTCGGCATTCGCCGACAAGATCGCCGAGGTGTGCGAGGTCACCCCGGAATTCTTCATCGAAGAAGGCCTGCCCGAAGAGGTCATTCCCAAGGTGGTGGAGTCACAGCCCGACGTGATGATGGTCGTGGTCGGCCGCACCGGCCTGGACGGCGAGCACAAATCCCACCTGCGCAAGCGCAGCATCGGGCACGTCACGTCACGGTTGATCGAACGTCTGGCACTGCCGATCACCGTCGTACCGACCGATCTGCCTTCGTCCCATATCTGCGAGGCCGTGGCCAGACTGCGCGACGCACGCTGAGTCACCCCTCAAAATAACGAGATACGTAATCCCATGGAGATTTTTCTTCCCATAGCGCATATGGACGTCAACCTGTTGCTGATCCTGGTGTTCGGCGGCGTGGTTGGCTTTCTTTCCGGACTGGTCGGCGTCGGCGGCGGCTTCCTGATCACCCCGCTGCTGATCTTCATCGGCGTACCGCCGCTGGTGGCGGTGGCCACCGGCGCGGCCCAGATCGTCGGCACCTCGGCGAGCGGCACCTACGCCCACTGGCGGCTCGGCAACGTGGACTTCCGCATGGGCCTCGTCCTGCTGGTCGGCAGTTGGACGGGCGGTGCGGTCGGCGTCCAGGTCGCCAAGATGCTGGAGCAGGGCGGCCATTTCGGCACCATCGTGACCTTTCTCTACGTGGGCCTGCTCGGCTTCGTCGGCATCAGCATGCTGATCGAATCGCTGAACGCTTTGCGCGGCAGCGGCAAAAAGGGCGCGAAGGGGAGCGCAGACGAGACCAGGGCCGGGAAGCCCGGACTGATGGCGCGTCTGCCTCTGCAGATGGATTTCCCGATCTCCGGACTGCGGCTGTCGTTGCTGATACCGGTCCTGATCGGCGCCGCCGTCGGCGTGCTGACCTCGCTGATGGGCGTGGGCGGCGGCTTCATCATGGTGCCGGTCATGATCTATCTGCTGCGCATGCCCACCAAGGTGGTGGTCGGTACGTCGCTGTTCCAGCTGCTGTTCACCACGGCCGAGGTGTCCATCCTGCAGGCGGGCGTCAACCACGCGGTCGATCCCTTCCTGGCCTTGTCCCTGATCATCGGTTCCGCACTCGGCACCCAATGGGGTACGCGCCTCGGCGCCAAGCTGCCCGGCGAACAGCTGCGCCTGATCCTCGCGCTGGTGGTGGTCGCCGTCGCCGTGAAGATGCTGTTCGGCATCCTCATCAAGCCCGATGAACTCTACAACCTTGCCCTGACACGATAATGAAACGTCTAAGCCTATTTTTCATCCTGCTGCTCGGCATGCTCGCGGGGCGTGTCATGGCGGCACCCAATCTGGTTACCGAACTGGAAAAACACAGCGTCGATATCACGGCGCGCTACACCGGCGACAACATTCTGCTGTTCGGCGCGATGAGCAGCGCGGCGGATGTCATCGTCAAGGTCGTCTCGCCGGTGGAGAAGGTATCCATCAACCGCAAGGAAAAGATCGGGCCGTTCTGGCTGACCGGACACAAGCACGTGATCGAGGGCGTGCCGGGTGTCTTTTATCTGCTTTCCACGCGTCCCATCGACGAGATGCTGTCCAAGGAAGCGCAGGCCAAATACGGCCTGAATCTGCCCGCGACGCTGACCGATCTCAAGGCCACGCCTGAGGCCAAACATCCGGATCGCATGGATGACGCCATCCTGCGCATCAAGCAGCACACCAAGCATTACGTCGAAGACCCTTCCGCGGTAAAGGTCGAAGGCGGACGCCTGTTTGCGGCCACGATCAGCCTGCCGGCCAAGCTGCCCCTGGGCAAGTACCGGGTCGAGACCCTGCTGGTCAAGGATGGCCGGGTCGTCGCGACGCAGGATCAGAGCATTTCGGTCGACGAAGTGCATATGGAGCACTGGTTTTCCAATATGGCGGAAAACCACTCCTGGCTGTTCGGGACGCTGTTCACCCTGTTCGTGCTGCTGCTCGGCCTCGCCTTGGGTATCGCGCTGGGCAAGGGCGGTCCCAAACGCTGAATCTTTACCGTGTTGCACGGGGGGACTAAGCTCCCCCCTATGCAATGCGTAAAACACCTGTCCCTGACCGCCGCGATCGCTTTTTCCCTGCTCGCGGCACATCCCGCCGTGGGAGGTGAAACGATGCGGATTCACGCCCCTGCCTTTGGTGATCATCAATCCATTCCCGCGGTCTACACCTGTGACGGCGACGATATCGCGCCCGCGTTGAGCTGGTCCGACCTGCCGGCGGGTACGCGCAGTCTGGCGCTGATCGTCGACGATCCCGACGCCCCCGATCCGGCCGCGCCCAAAATGACCTGGGTGCACTGGGTGCTGTACAACCTGCCGCCCGAGAGTAGCGGCCTGCCGGAGGGCGGCAAACCGCTGCCGGACGGCACCCGCGAGGGAACCAACAGCTGGAAAAAAACCGGGTATGGGGGACCTTGTCCGCCCATTGGCCGGCATCGTTATTTCTTCAAGCTCTACGCGCTGGACGAGATGCTGCCCGACCTCGGCCGTCCGGATTCCAAAGCCCTGGAAAAGGCCATGCAGGGGCACGTGCTCGAGGAGGCGGAACTGGTCGGCACCTACCAGCGCTGATTCGTCTGCACGCTTGAGAGATTCGTGACATAAAAAAAGCCCGCGCACTGCGCGGGCTTTTTTGTCGCTCGAAGACGGCGGGTTATTTGCTGTCCGAATCCTTGGTGTCTTCCTGCTTGTCCCCGCTGTCGTCCTTGCCGTTGGTGTCGGCGGAGGGCAGGGTGGCGTTGACGACCTTCACCTCGGCCTTGTTGCGCATATCCGTGATGTACTGGGTCAGGCGCTGGTTGGCGATGAAATTGCGCACCCGCTCTTTCGACTCGTCGAAACTCGGCACCGGCATCTTGCGGGAATTCTCCAGTTCGATGACGTGCCAGCCGAACTGGGTGTGCACCGGTTCCTTGGTGTACTGACCCTTTTTCAGCTTTTTCACGGCCTCGGAGAAGGGCGGCACCATGCTTTCGGGATTGAACCAGCCGAGCTCGCCGCCCTGCGGGGCGGACGGTGCGATCGAATCCTTCTTGGCCAGCTCCGCGAAGTTTGCACCCTTTTCGAGTTTCTTGATCACGGCCTCGGCCTCGGCCTTGGTCTTGGTCAGGATGTGCCGGGCCTTGTACTCGTAAGGCGGCATGGCGGCGACCTGCGCATCGTAGGCCTTTTTCAGCTCGTCATTGCTGATCTTGAAATCGGCCACCTTTTCACGCAGCAGGGTGGTGACGAGCAGGTTCTCGCGCATGGCCTTCAGGCGCAGCTTGATGTCGGGGCGGTCCTCGATGCCTTCCTTGATGGCCTGCTGTTCGAGCACGGTGGTGTTGATCAGCTGATTGAGTATCTGCGACGGGTCGGCCGGTGCGCGGGGATCGGCCTGTTCACGCAGTTTTACCGCCATCTCCAGTTCCTGGCGACTGATGACCGAACCGTTCACGACCGCCGCGGCGTCGGCGCTGGACTGGTCCGCGGCCGCTTTCTGCGATTCGGACTTCTTGCCACAACCGCCCAGCATGACCACGGCGAGCAGGCCGGCGGCTCCGATCAGAGCAATACGGGATTTCATAGGGATTCCTTGTGGTTGAGGTTCGACGGCTAATCAAGCCCGGCTAGTGTAAACAAAAAAAGGGCGCTGCGCCGCGCCGGCGGCACGTCTCGAGGCGGGTCAGGGCAGGGTCTTGCGGAAGGGTTTGACCTCGACCCTGGCGTATACGCCGGCCTCGACGTACGGGTCTGCGCCGGCCCAGTGCTGGGCCTCCTGCAGGGAGGGGAATTCGGCGATAACCAGGCTGCCCGTAAACCCGGCCGGGCCGGGATCCTCGCTGTCGATCGCCGGGTGCGGTCCGGCCAGCAGCAGGCGTCCTTCGGCCTTCAGGGCCTCCAGGCGTTCCAGGTGGGCGGGCCGTGCCTTGAGGCGCGCTTCCAGGCTGTTGGGATGATCCTCGGCGAGGATGGCGTACCACATCAGGTCTGGCCCTCTATGTTTTCCATATGGCGCGCCAGGTAGATCGCCTGTGCCAGGATGAAGATCACCGTCAGGCCGAGCATCCCGAACAGTTTGAAGTTCACCCAGGCCGCCTCGCTCATGGTGTAGGCGACGGCCAGGTTGGCCAGGCCCGAGACGAAGAAGAACCCGATCCACAAGTGGCTGAGACGCCGCCAGACCGCGTCGGGAACGCTGATGGCGTGATTCATCAGGCGCTGGATCAGGGGACGGCTGCCGACGTAGTGGCTGATCAGGAAGGCCAGCCCGAACATCCAGTTGACCAGCGTGGGTTTCCACTTGATGAACAGCGGGTCGTGCAGGAACAGGGTGGCGCCGCCGAGCACGGTGATCAGCCCCAGCGAAACCAGGTGCATCTTTTCGAAGTGGCGGTGGCGCAGCCAGTAGGCGCCGACCTGCAGGAAAGACGACACGATGGCCACGGCGGTCGCCAGGTAGATGGCGTCGCTGGCCTTGCCCGGCGTCAGGTTCAAGCCCGGCAGACCGTTCAGTGCCGTAACCAGCTCGGCGGGAAGCTGCCCGTAGAGCTTGTAGACGGCGAAAAACAGGATGACCGGGAAGAAGTCGAACAGCAGCTTCATAGCGACCCAATCATACACGAAACCTCCGCCCCGGGTGGTGTAAACTGGCCGCTTGATCCAGGAAGCCTACATGAGCCAGTACTTCGAGATTCATCCCGAAAACCCCCAGCAGAGGCTGATTCACCAGACCGTCGGTATCATCGAACAGGGCGGAGTCATCGTCTACCCCACCGACTCCTGTTACGCTCTGGGCTGGGATATCGACAACAAGGCAGCCATGGAGCGGGTGAAGCGCCTGCGCCGCCTGGACGACCGCCACAATTTCACCCTGGTGTGCCGGGATCTGAGCGACATATCCAATTACGCCAAGCTCGACAACATCGCCTACCGCCTGATTCGTAACCTCACGCCGGGGCCGTATACCTTTATCCTCAAGGCCACTCACGAGGTGCCCCGCCGCCTGCAGCCGCCCAAGCGCAAGACCGTGGGGCTGCGCATCCCGGACAATGCCATCGCCCAGGCGCTGACCGAAGCCCTGGGCCGGCCGCTGATGAGCACCAGCCTGATCATGCCGGACGAGGACATGCCGCTGACCGATCCCTACCAGATCCGCGTTCTGCTCGAGCATCAGGTCGATCTGGTCATCGATGGCGGATTCTGCGGGCTGGAGCCGACCACGGTGGTCGATCTCACCGAGGGTGCACCGGAGATCATCCGCAAGGGACGCGGCGAAATCGACTGGCTGCAGGCGCATTGAGGCCATGGCGCGGCACTTTTACGCTGCGATGGGTCCTATAGTGACCGTCCGTACTGAATCCAAGGTAAGCAAGTGAGCACGATCCAATTCATCGCCATCGCCATCCTGCCGCTGCTGTTCGCCATCACCATGCACGAGGTGGCCCACGGCTGGGTGGCCCTGCGTTTCGGCGACACGACCGCCAAGATGCTGGGGCGCCTGTCGTTCAACCCCATCAAGCACATCGACCCGATCGGCACCCTGCTGGTGCCTGGCCTGATGATGCTGCTGGGCGGCATCATCTTCGGCTGGGCCAAACCCGTGCCGGTGAATTTCAACAATCTCCATCATCCGCGCCGCGACATGGCCTGGGTGGCCATCGCCGGGCCCAGCGCCAATCTGCTCATGGCCATCGGCTGGGCGTTGATCATGAAACTGGCCCTGCTGCTGCACACCGGTTCGCTGGAGTGGCTGGCGCGGCCGTTGATCTACATGGGCTCGTTCGGCATCAAGATCAATCTGATCCTGATGGTGCTGAACCTGCTGCCGATCCCGCCGCTGGACGGCGGTCGGGTGCTCTCCGGGCTGTTGCCGCCGCGCGCGGCGATGTATCTCGACCGCGTCGAGCCCTACGGGCTGATCATCCTGATCCTGCTGCTGTTCACCGGCGTGCTGGGCGGCATCCTGTTCCCGATGTATCAGGGGCTGGAGGGCCTGCTGCTGCAGGCGTTTGGCCTGCCCGCTGTGTTTACTTAAAATCCCCCTTTTCCCGAATCCGTTTGGAGTCCTCTTGAGTTCCGTTTCCGGCAAGAATCAGCGCGTGCTTTCCGGCATGCGCCCCACGGGCGCCCTGCATCTGGGGCATTATCACGGCGTCCTCAAAAACTGGGTCGAGCTGCAGCACAGCTACGAATGTTTCTTCTTCGTGGCCGACTGGCATGCGCTGACCACCCACTACGAAGATCCCTCCATCATCGGGGACAACGTGTGGGACATGGTCATCGACTGGCTGGCGGCCGGCGTCAATCCGGGCTCCGCGACCCTGTTTATCCAGTCGCGGGTGCCGGAGCATGCCGAACTGCACTTGTTGCTGTCGATGATTACGCCGCTGGGCTGGCTGGAGCGGGTGCCGACCTACAAGGACCAGCAGGAAAAGCTCAAGGAGATGGACCTGTCGACGTACGGGTTCCTCGGCTATCCGTTGCTGCAGAGTGCGGACGTGCTGATGTACAAGGCGGGGCTGGTGCCGGTCGGCGAGGATCAGGTACCCCACGTCGAGATGACCCGCGAGATCGCCCGCCGCTTCAACCATCTCTATGGCCGCGAGCCGGGTTTTGAGGAAAAGGCCGAGGCCGCCGCCGACAAGATGGGCAAGAAGAATGCCCGTCTGTACCGCGATCTGCGCCGTGCCTATCAGGAGCAGGGCGACATGCAGGCGCTGGACGTGGCCCGCGCCATGCTGGAGTCGCAAAGCAACCTGTCGCTGGGCGACCGCGAGCGCCTGTTCGGCTACCTGGAGGGCTCCGGCAAGGTCATCCTGCCCGAACCCCAGGTCCTGCTGACCGAGGCGGCCAAGATGCCCGGTCTGGACGGGCAGAAGATGTCCAAGTCCTACGGCAACACCATTGCGCTGCGCGAGGCGCCGGAAGAGGTCGAGCGCAAGGTGCGCACCATGCCCACCGATCCGGCCCGGGTGCGCCGCAGCGATCCCGGCGACCCGGAAAAATGCCCGGTCTGGCAGATGCACCTGGTCTATTCCGATGACGAGACCAAGGCCTGGGTGCAGGAAGGCTGCCGCAGCGCTGGTATCGGCTGCCTGGACTGCAAGCAGCGCGTCATCGAAGGCATCCTGTCCGAGCTGAAACCCATCCGCGAACGCGCCCTGGAATACCAGGAAGACCCCGGCGCTGTGCGGACGATCATCGCCGAGGGGTGCGAGGCCGCGCGTGACATCGCGCGCGAAACCCTGGAGGATGTACGCAAGGCCATGTGCCTCAACTACAAGTAATGGCACGCAGGTCGGGGGGAAGCCAGGCATGACCGAGCACGAGGAAACCAAGGCGGAGCTGGCCGTCCAGCAGAGCGAAATGCCGTTCGCCATCGTCTATGGCGAGCCGCTGACCACGCCGCCGCAGGATCTGTACATTCCGCCGGATGCCCTGGAGGTCTTTCTGGAGGCCTTCGAGGGGCCGCTGGACCTGCTGCTTTACCTGATCAAGCGCCAGAACCTCAATGTGCTGGACATCCCCATCGCGGCGATTACCCGCCAGTACATGCAATACATCGAGATGATGCGCGAGATGCGTCTCGAACTGGCGGCCGAGTATCTGGTGATGGCCGCCATGCTGGCCGAGATCAAGTCGCGCATGCTGCTGCCGCGCCCCGTGGAGGCCGAGGACGAGGAAGACCCCCGGGCCGAGCTGGTGCGTCGTCTCCAGGAATACGAACGCTTCAAGCAGGCGGCCGAGGACCTCGACGAAATCCCTCGCATGGGCCGGGATGTGTTCCCGCTGGAGGTGGAGCCGCCCGAACTGGAGAAGACCCGCCCGGAGCCCGAGGTGAAGCTCAAGGACCTGCTGCTGGCATTTTCGCAGGTACTGGTACGTGCCGATCGTACGGCGCATCACCAGATCCAACGCGAATCCCTGTCGGTGCGTGAGCGCATGACCCAGGTGCTGTCGCGTCTGAACACCGACGGCTTCACCGATTTCCAGCACCTGTTCGACCCCGAGGAGGGTCGCGGCGGGGTGGTGGTCACCTTCCTGGCCATACTCGAATTGCTCAAGGGGCACCTGATCGACTGCGTGCAGTCCGAGCCCTATGCCCCCATTTACGTCAAGCCGGCCAGTGGGGCCGTCGAAACCTGAACGTGCAGGACCGAGAATGATGGATACCGACAAGCTCAAACTGATTCTGCAGGCCGTGCTTATGGCGGCCGAGCAGCCGTTGAGCATCGAACAGATCGAACGGGTGTTCGAGGACGACGAAGAACGCCCCGAGCGGGCGCAGATTCGCTCTGCGCTGGAAGCCCTTGCCGATGCCTGCGAAGGGCAGGCCTACGAACTCAAGCAGGTCGCCGGCGGCTGGCGCCTGCAGGTGCGCCAGGACTACGCCGGCTGGGTCGGCCGCCTGTGGGAGGAAAAGCCGCCGCGTTACTCGCGCGCCGTGCTCGAGACCCTGGCGCTGATCGCCTATCGCCAACCGATCACCCGCGGCGAGATCGAGGATATCCGCGGCGTGTCGGTCAGCACCCATATCGTCAAGACCCTGACCGAGCGCAACTGGGTCAAGGTCGTGGGGCACAAGGACCTGCCGGGACGCCCGTCCCTGTACGGCACGACGCGCGAGTTCCTCGATTACTTCAACCTCAAGACCCTGGACGAACTGCCCACGCTGGCCGAGATTCGCGACCTGGACAGTATCGTGCCGCAGCTCGATCTGGGAGATAACGCCGAAGAAGGCGTGGCGACGGCCCATCTGGCCGCCAACGAGGAAAGGGCAGAGGGGGATGAGGTTATCGAGAGCGGCGCAGCATCGATTGAAGCAGCCGCGCAGGAAGACGAGGAGGCCGTGTTTGAAGCCGCCGAGGAAGACGACTTCGATCAGGACGAGGCGGAGGACGAGCTGCCCGACGTGGCCTCCGAACCGCCGCCAACGGACACCCGTCATTAAGATCTGTTCTGACGGGGTGCGACCGCACCCCGTGTTTTATCTTCTCAGATTACTTTTCCAGTAACCGCGGCATGAGCATGACCAGGTTGCAGGGCATGGTGCGATTGTCCAGCTGCGCCTGAATCAGCTTCGTCCAACCGGTGCGGCAGGCGCCGGAAGAGCCTGGCAGGCAGAAGAGGTAGGTGCCGTTCGCGACCCCGGCGATGGCCCGTGACTGCAGGCTCGACGTGGCGATCTCCTCGTAGGAGATCATCCGGAACAGCTCGCCGAATCCTTCGATTTCCTTATCCAGCAGCACCTTGACGGCCTCCGGTGTGCCGTCACGGCCGGTCACGCCCGTGCCGCCGGTGCTGACCACGGCATGCACGTCCGGGTCCGCGATCCAGCGCGACAGCTCGGCGCGGATACGGTAAACGTCGTCGGGCACGATCTGTTTTTCCGCCAGCCTGTGGCCGGTTTCGGTCACCGCCTTGCTCAGATATTGCCCCGAGGTATCGTTTTCTTCCGTGCGGCTGTCGGAGATGGTCAGGACGGCGATATTGAGGGGAATGAATTCACGTTTGGACATGGGTTTTTACCTTCTGGACGGCCGGCTATCCGGATGAACAGCCGGATAGCCGAATGATTGGCGCATCCTAATACAGCCCGACAGCCGCGTTAAGATATTTCAGATCGTCCGGCAAGGTGCGGACCTGCCCCGGAAAGTGGTGCGGCCATTGGTGCAGCGTAGCAAGAGCTGCATGCCGGCGTTTTGTCACACCTCGATCTTGAAGCCCAGATCGACATCGCAACCTGCCTGTCCCCCACGAATCCCCCAGTTCTCCTTGCTGATTTCACGCAGCAGGATTTTGACGTGGTTTTTGGGGATGCCGAACGGTTCGAGGTTGTCGACGATAGCCTTGTACAGATTGCGCTTGGCTTCGAGCGAGCGGCCCGCAAACGCATCGATGCTGATGTGGGTATAAACCTCCGGCTTTTCCCTGTCCGGCGGGCAGGCAAAGCGGTGTGGTTCATGGACGATCAGGCGAACATGTTTATCGCCGGGCAGGATCTTGAAGGCTTCGCGCAATGCGGCATGCACCGCTTCCATGAGGGCGATCTCCTGTTCTTGCGTGTATTGCTTTCTTACTTCGATGAGTACGCTGGGCATATTCCCCTCTTAGTTCTTCGTCTTGTAATGCGTAGATGGTGGCTGTCACAACTGCCCGGCTAAAACCAATGATCGTGCATGCGAGACAACCAGTCGGCTGTCAATGCTATGC
>JARRKE010000061.1 GCA_037388465.1 Gammaproteobacteria bacterium | reverse complement strand
CTGCCTCACGGAGAGGCATCGAACCGTTCGCAGACCCGCTGATAGTAAGCCTCGTCCAGGCGCAGGTCGCGTCGGTCCGCGCTCCCCAGCTGAATCCGCAGCAGTTCCAGCCGGCGCAGGGCCCGGCTGCGCTCGGCCGGGTCGGCGGCGGCGTCGATCAGGGCCTCGACCTTGGAGATCTCGCGCCGCAGCTGGAGTTCGGGCGGCAGGCAGCCGGCGTTTTTGAGCAACCGGTAACCGGCACGCAATTCGGGTGGAACGTGGGCGTCGTCGTCCAGGGCCAGAGGCTGCCCGGCGCCGGGCAGGTCGTCCAGTTCGCCACGCTCGATGGCTTCCTGGATGCGGGATTCGGCAATGGCGTCGACGGGATCCATGGCGCGGTCAGGGGATGGTCAGAACCACCTTGCCGGTCATGTGGCCGGCCTCGACCAGTCGGTGGGCCTCGGCGGCCTCGGCCAGGGGCAAGGTCGCCCCGACATGCAGCTTGAGGTCGCCGCTGTCGATCAGGTCCGCGCAGTCCTCCAGGATCTCGATCTGCAGAGCGCGGGCCTCGGGCAGGTCGCGCATCATGGGAGTGAGCATAAGCTCGAAGGAGATGCGCAGGTTGCGGGTACGGGCCTCACGCCAGTCCACCTCGGTGCCGGGATCGAGCAGGGTCACCAGGTCGCCGTAATGCGCCACGGCGGGCAGCATGTCGCGAAACACCTGCCCGCCCACGGTATCCAGGACGATGTCCGCGCCGGCGTCGTCGGTCCAGCGCCGCACTGCTAAGGCGGCCTTCTCGTCCGTACTCACGGTGGTCGCCACGTCGCCCCCCGCCAGGGCGGCGAGCTGGATGGCCACGTGCCCCACCCCGCCGGCCCCCGCCAGGATCAGGGTATGCTGGCCGGGCTCGATGCGGGCGCGGTCGTGCAGGGCCTCCCAGGCGGTTATGAGCACCAGCGGACCGGCCGCGGCCTGTGCGTAATCCAGACTGTGCGGCATGGTGGCCGCCTCGTCCTCGGGCAGCACCTTGTACTCGGCATAGTTGCCGGGCTCCCGTCCCAGTCCGCCGTGGCAGAACCAAACGCGGTCACCGACCTGAAAGCGATGCACCGCCGGACCGACCTCGACCACCTCGCCGGCGCCGTCACAGCCCAGGATGGCGGGCAGCGCACCGTCGAAGAACACGCCGCGGCTGCGCAGCTTGGTATCGATAGGATTGATCCCCGCGGCGTGCAGACGCACCTTGATCTGCTGGGGTTCGGTGATTTCCGGTTCCGGAACGTCCACGAGTTGCAGGACCTCCGGACCGCCCGCTGCCGTCATATGAATCGCCTTCATGCCGACTCCTTAGCTATCGCCTGACCTCGCCCCGATCTGGTCGCCGGGCCGGATATGCGGCAGGCGTCGATTTCACCCTGCCGCGATCAAATGATGGTCACAATTCTTTCACAGGCCGGGAGCGAGGGCGAGTGCTTCCGTTCAGCCCGCGGCGGACCGTGCAGACGCCGCCCGCCGGAGGCCGATCAGCGTACACAGCCACCCGAGCACGAAGAACGCCATCACCACCTTGGCGATGGCCGTGGCGAAGGCCTCGGTACCGAAGGCCGTCATCTTCTCCGGAAACAGCGCGAACCCGGGCATGGCCAGCACGCCGCAGGTATTCCAGGCCGCCAGGGCGAAACACAAATAGCCGACCGCCTGCCAGTCCGCCGCCCGCTGCAGTTCCGCGGGCAGTCCGGTGCGGTAACGGGCCCAGTACCACCAGCTGGCGAACACCAGCGCCAGGATGAACAGGCCGCCCAGCCCGAAATACAGCGGGCTGCGCTGCTGGCCGAATACGCCGGGCACCAGGAACATCAGCACCACGCCGCTCACGGCGGCGAACACGAACAGGCGGCGGCCGGCACCGGCCGTCATGGCCACGCCCAGCAGGCCGAGCCCCGTGCCGAGCGGTACCAGGGTGGAGAACAGCAGCAGCTTGCCCATGGCGGGCGTCTGCTTGAGCGCCGCAAAACCGCCGGGGCCCATGTTCTGCACCTCGGGCATGAACCATTTGCCCAGAATCATCGCCAGCAGGGACAGCAATGCCCCGATCGTGAACAGCGTCCATCCGGTCCTGGAAGTCATAGAAAATCTCGTCAGGGGGTGTCAGGTAAGCGCCGACGTCGGACAGGCCACGCCGGTGCCGCCCAGGCCGCAGTATCCGCCGGGGTTCTTGGCCAGATACTGCTGGTGGTAGTCCTCGGCGTAATAAAACGGCGGCGCGGCAGCGATCTCGGTGGTGATCCGGCCCAGGCCGGCAGCGGTCAGGGCGTGCTGGTAGTGCTCGCGCGAGGCTTCGGCCTCGGCCTGCTGCTCGGCGTCGAAGGTGTAGACGGCGGAACGATACTGCGTGCCGGTATCGTTGCCCTGGCGCATGCCCTGGGTCGGATCGTGCGCCTCCCAGAAGACTCGCATCAGTTCGGCATAGCTGATTTCGGCGGGGCGGTAGACGACCAGCACCGCTTCGGTATGCCCGGTCATGCCCGTGCAGACCTCTTCATAGGTGGGATGGGGGGTATAACCGCCCGCATACCCTACCGCGGTGGCATACACGCCCGGCGTTTCCCAGAAGCGGCGTTCCGCACCCCAGAAACAGCCCAGCCCGAACAGGGCGCGGGCGGTGTTCTCGGGAAAGGGCGGGCGAATGCGGTGGCCGGTGACGAAATGCGTTTCCCCGCCCGGCATGGGGTCATCCCGTCCGGGCAGGGCGTCCTCCGGCATAGGGAGCGTCAGCGATTTGTGAAACAGGCCCATCGGTATATCCAGTCATCACCAGGACCCTAAAGTATAGCCGCCCCCGCCTGCCGGTCACTTCACGTACTGCAGGAACTCGTGCAGGGTTTTGGGCGGCGGCGAGCCTTCGAACATCAGGCCCTGCCCGTCCTTGGCACGGAACACGGTCAGCGGCACGGCATACAGGTTCTGACCCTGCAGCAGCGAGAGGTTGGAGGCCAGATCCAGCTTGGTCTTGTCCTCGATCACCGCAACGGGCTTGATGCCGCCACCCGGTCCGGCGTCACTGAAATTGAAATTGTTCTCGTTCGCGTAAAAGGCGGCCAGCCGGTTCTTGGACTGCAGAATGGCGGCGGCCTTGCCCAGGCTGGTCGAGGTCAGCATACCCACCGGAATCCAGCGGAACTGCAGATCGTCCTTGCCCACCATCGAGCGGAGATGGCCGTAGAGCTTGTGGCAGTAGGGGCAGTTCGGGTCGAAGAAGATATAAACGATGCGGTTGCCCTTGCCCTCGGCAATCCAGGTCGCCTGGTCGATATCGTCCAACAGATGATTGGCGATGACCCGGGGCTTGGGCAGCGCCTCTGCCTGGACCGACAACGCGCCGGCCAGACCGGCCAGCAACAGGATCAGGGACAGCAGATTTCGTGATTGTTTCAGCATGTTCAACACTCAATTGGGGCCGGCAGGCATGACGTACATGTTCAAAGGTGGATATGACACGCCGGACAACCATCGGTTCGATTATGGCCAGGCCACTGTGTACCTAACGTAGGACACCGCATCCCGCCGGGATATTCCCCAACGCTCGGGCAGTCGGTTTCCGCGCCGGGAGCCAACTGTATCAGACACCAAAAAGCCCATCACGAGGATGGGATTTTTGGTGTACCTGGCAGACCGGGTGACAAAGACGGCGAGTCGTCGGCACGCCCGGCCGTTGTGTGCTAAAGAACCGGGTGACTGTCCCCACTGAATATTTATTGGGAGCGAAACGCCATGGCCATCGTCAAAGTGATCGAGGTATTGGCCCAATCCGACAAGAGTTGGGAGGATGCCGCTCAGGTGGCGCTCAAGGAGGCCTCCAAGTCCGTGCGCAATATCAGATCGATCTATATCCAGGAAATGGAATGCAAGGTCGAAAACGGCCAGATCAGCCAATACCGCATTAATGCCAAGATCTCGTTCCAGATCGAACCGGATTGACGGTACGCCGGGGCCTATGCCCCCGGCCAACAGAACCCGCACGCCCTCCCCCCGGCTGGCGGAGCCTAGTGCGTGTGGTCGCCCGTAGCCACGCCTGGCATGCCCGGACGGTTGGCCGTACGATAGGAAGACGTCGAGCTACGTCAGCACGGACCCATGGCCGAACAACCGCCTCCGAAACCGCCGCTCTCCACCTGGTGGGCATATCTGCTGCTGATCGCAATCGCCTTCGCGATCTCCATGCTGTTCACCCGTGGGCCAGGGCGTGAAGTTCATCACGAAATCCCGTACAGCTACTTCAAGGAACTGATCCGGAAAGACGCCGTAGCCGAAGTCACTTTGCAAGGAAGGGAGGCGGAAGGCCGACTGCGCAAGCCATACCCCATCGCCGCGCAAAGCCGTGAGGCGGAATATTTCCGCACCCGCATTCCCGAAGTCGGGGACGAACAACTGCTGCCCGACCTGGAAGCGCACAAGGTGGTCGTCCGGGTAACCAAACCGGCCGATAACGGCTGGACGCGCGCCATCATACTCACCGTCCTGCCCGCGCTGATCCTGTTCGCGCTGTTCATGTGGATGATCCGCAGGGCCTCCAAAGGCCTGGGCGACCGGTTTGGCGGAACGAACGAGCTGAAGCGTTTTCTGGAATCCTCGGCCAAACAGGCCGAGATCCCGAAAGTGACCTTCGAGGACGTAGCCGGGCAGGAAAACGCCAAGCGCGACGTTGCCGAACTGGTCGAGTTCCTGAAGCATCCCGACCAGTTCCGCGCCCTCGGCGCCGAAGTGCCCCGCGGCGTCCTGCTCATGGGGGCGCCGGGCACGGGCAAGACCCTGCTGGCCCGCGCCCTGGCCGGTGAGGCGGGCGTGCCGTTTTATTCCATCTCCGCCTCGGAATTCATCGAGGTGTTTGTAGGGGTGGGCGCCTCACGGGTGCGCAAGCTGTTCGAGTCCGCCAAAAAGAACGCGCCGAGCATCGTCTTCATCGACGAACTGGACAGCGTCGGACGCACCCGGGGCACGGGCCTGGGCGGCGGTCACGACGAGCGCGAACAGACCCTGAACCAGATCCTGGCGGAAATGGACGGGTTCGAAGGCCACGAAGCGGTCATCGTGCTGGCCGCCACCAACCGCCCGGACGTACTGGATCCGGCCCTGCTGCGTCCCGGCCGCTTCGACCGCCATGTGGTGCTGGACCTGCCGGACCGGCACGATCGCATCGCCCTGCTGCGTGTCCATACCCGCAGGGTCCCGCTCGACGACGACGTGGACCTGGAGCAACTCGCCTCGGGGACGCCCGGATTTTCCGGCGCCGACATCAAGAACCTGGTCAACGAGGCCGCCATGCTGGCGGCACGCATCAAGCGCAGCAGCGTCCGCATGCAGGACTTCGAAGAGTCCCGCGACAAGCTGCTGCTCGGCTCGGTCAGAACCCTGGCCATCCAGCCCGAAGAACATCACCGCCTCGCGGTGCACGAGGCGGGACATGCCCTGGTAGCCTATTTCGTCCCCCACGCCGACCCGTTGTACAAGGTCACCATCATTCCGCGCGGCCGCTCCCTGGGCGGCACGCAACAACTGCCGGAAGAAGAGCGTCACACCCTGCCCGAGGAGTATCTGCACGACCGCCTAGCCGTCATGCTGGCCGGACGCAGCGCCGAAAAGGAGCTGCTCGGGTCGGTCAGTTCAGGCGCGGACGACGACATCCGTCAGGCCACGGCACTGGCGCGCGCCATGGTCAGCCGCTGGGGGATGTCCGAAACCATCGGACCCATGGACCTGCGCGCCGCGGAAGAGCACCCCTTTCTCGGCCGGGAAATCGCGCAACCCCGCCATTACAGCGAACACTCCGCCCGCTCCGTCGACGAAGCCGTGCAAAGCATCTTACGCAATGCAGAGCAAAAAGCGCTGGAGACCATCAGAGAACACCGTGCCGGTCTGGAGCGCCTGATCGCCGAGCTGGAAAAACAGGAAACCCTGCATCGCGAAAGCATCGAGCAGTATCTGGCCGTACAGCCCGATGAACGGCAACAACGCGCGCAGACGACTCCCGCCACCCGGTAAGACCTGTACCGCGCACATAAACAAAAAGCCCATCACGAGGATGGGCTGTTTTGTTTGCAACGGCTTCGCGTCTCTGACATCCAAACCAGCCTGTCGTCGTCACTGCAGGGGCAGGTAAATATCGGTTATCAGCTCGTGTTCCGCCGTCTCTGGCAGCAGGTTCAAGTAATGAAAAAACAACGGAAAGTCACGTAACTCCTCACCGCTTTCCGGCAACCATTCGCGATAGAGGTAATAGACACCTTTATCCATTTGGTTATGAGGGCCCAGATGGCGTATCACCGCACAGCGCCCTGCCGGAATCACCTTATTCACGATGCCCTGCTGATTGTTGGGAACGCGCTCATTCACCGAACCGCAGATATCGAACCTGAACGACTCGGGTGCAGTCGTTGCGGGATCGTCGTAGGCAATACCGAAGGTATTGCTGGTCTTCACGGGCGAAAGTCCGCTTGCCTTGCGCCATTCGATAAACCGTTTGGCCGTACTGTTGACCTGTTCCGGGGCGCCGCGATGCTCCAGCACAGCCACCATGGTTTGCGGGAATTCAACGATTTTCACATTCATGGTCTGTCTCCTGTCTCTATTCGGAAATCGATACTGCTCAGCCCATGGCTGCCAGGCCGGAGCTTTTCTGAATTGAGAAGGCGTTTGACCAAAAGTATTTTTGAACGCGCGGGAAAACGACTCGGGGTTTTCGAAACCGGCCTCCAGGGCTATCTCGATGACCCGCGTCTGCTCCTCAAAAGCGAGCCGATATGAAGCCCGCCTGAGCCGCATCAACTGGATATACCGAATAACACTAATGCCGGCATACTGGGAAAACTGCCGGTGGAAGTGAAATTTCGAAAAATTCGCCACCTGGCTCAGGCACTCCACAGACAATTCTTCGTCCAGGTGCTCGTGTATATAGTCGAACACCTTGTCGAATCGTTCCGCATAGGCTGTTGCCGTTACCCCATTCAACGCTACGCCTCCTCAAGCAGGGCTTACTATGCCGGTTGCCGGCGGCTGTATCCTGACCGATATTGCTGAGTTGTATAGCGTAGAAGCAGGGAGAGGATCAGGCGCACAAAAAAGCCCACCGCAAGGGTGGGCTCTTCTGTTTGTGGCGCGCCCGGAAGGATTCGAACCTCCGACCACCTGGTTCGTAGCCAGGTACTCTATCCAACTGAGCTACGGGCGCAAAGGACGCGCATTATGCTTAGGAAGCGCCCGGACGTCAATATTCGACCCCGGGGCAAGATCCGGGAATAAGGTTCCAGGACCTGGAAAATATGGCGGAGAGAGGGATTGAGTCGCTACGCTCCCCGCTGCTCGGCCTTCCAGGCCTCGCGGTCGAACCCGCTCGTTGTTTATTCCATCGAGGGTCCGAGTCTTCAATCATACCCGATCAATGCAAAAAAGGCCCCATCAGGAGCCCTTTTTGCATTGGATATGGCGGAGAGAGAGGGATTCGAACCCTCGATGGAGCTATTAACCCCATACTCCCTTAGCAGGGGAGCGCCTTCAGCCTCTCGGCCATCTCTCCAAATCTGTTAGGTTTTCGCGCTTTCCAGCCAATGAGCTGCCGCTCATGCAGGGGAGCGCGTTACTCCGGGCATCCCTGCCCTCCGCCCTTACGGGCCGCCGCTTGCGCGGCGTTACAAATCGCTCCCGGCGATTTGGTCAGCCTCTCGGCCATCTCTCCGTGTCACAAACGGCGGCCAATAGCGGGCCGCCGTCGCGAGTGCGAAAGGATACCCGCCCCAACCAGGCAGGTAAAGACCAACGATGCCGCCGGCTCAGCCAGCCGTGTCATCCGCCTGGGTATCGTCCGGCTCGCTCTCCTTCTGGATGCGCTCGTAAATCTCTTCACGATGCACGGCCACGTTCTTGGGGGCATTGATACCAATACGGACCTGATTGCCCTTGACCCCTAGAACGGTGACGTTAACGTCGTCGCCGATCATCAGCGTTTCTCCGACCCGACGTGTCAGAATCAACATGCTTTATCTCCTGCGTCTTTTCCTAAGATGTAACTTGTAATAAGAGTTGATTTAAAGGACGGATACGCACGTACCCGGCCACCCTGGCTTGCCAACTCAAACACTTGCGGGTTCAGTGGCTGGAGCCGCTCTCTCCTCGGGAGCAAGCTGGAGTTCGAACGCGTCATGCAGTGCGCGCACGCCCAGCTCCAGATACTTTTCATCGACGACCACCGAGACCTTGATCTCGGAGGTCGAAATCATTCGAATATTGATTCCTTCTTTGGCCAAGGACTCGAACATCTTGCTGGCGATACCGGCATGGGAGCGCATGCCGACGCCGACAAGGGATATCTTGACGATCCGCCTGTCGATCGAGACCTCGCGCGCGCCGAGCTCCTTGGCGGTCGCCTGAAGGATGTCGAGGGCGGAATCGGCGTCGTTGCGGTGTACGGTGAAGGTGAAGTCGGTGGTGTCGTCCGCTCCGACGTTCTGGACGATCATGTCGACTTCGATATTGGCATTGGAGATCGGGCCGAGGATGCGAAACGCTACACCGGGTTGATCCGGCACACCGGTGATGGTCAGCTGTGCTTCGTCCTTGTTAAAAGCGATCCCTGAAATCAGTACTTCTTCCACTGCATTTTCCTCGAAGGTGATCAGCGTACCCTCGCCACCTTCCTCAAATGAGGATAGTACACGCAAGGGCACGTTGTACTTGCCGGCAAACTCCACCGCCCTAATCTGCAAAACCTTGGAACCGAGGCTGGCCATTTCCAGCATTTCCTCGAAGGTAATGCGGGAAAGGCGACGCGCCTCCGGCACCAAACGCGGATCGGTGGTGTAGACACCGTCCACGTCGGTATAAATCTGGCATTCGTCGGCCTTCAGGGCCGCAGCCAGCGCCACGGCGGTCGTATCCGAACCGCCGCGGCCCAGCGTGGTGATGTCACCATGCTCATCCACGCCCTGGAAACCGGCGACCACGACCACGCAGCCCCGTTCCAGATCGCGCTGCACCCGCGCCGCGTCGATGTCGCGGATGCGCGCCTTGTTGTGCGCACTGTCGGTCAGGATGTGCACCTGGGCGCCGGTATAGGAGCGCGCCCGACAACCGCTTTGTTCCAGGGCCATGCTCAGCAGGGCGATGGTCACCTGCTCCCCGGTGGAGAGCAGCACGTCCAGCTCGCGCCCGTTGACGCGCGGGCTGATCTCGCGCGCCAATCCCAGCAGCCGATCGGTCTCACCGCTCATGGCGGAGACCACCACGACCACGGAGTGGCCCTGATCACGCCAGCGCTTCACACGCTCGGCAACCTTCTGGATCCTTTCCACTGACCCGACCGAGGTACCGCCATACTTCTGTACGATCAGGGACATGTCAATTAATTGACTCCATGAGACATTAAACCACGTTTGACCGAGCTGCTGTGAGACTCAGTCGACAATTTGGGACGCGACCCAGCCGGGCACCGAGTCCAGCGCCGCCTCCAGGTCTGCCGGGTCGGAACCGCCGGCCTGGGCCATGTCCGGACGGCCGCCGCCGCGCCCACCAACCTGCTGGGCCACCATATTGACCAGTTCCCCGGCCTTGATCCGGGCCGTTTCGGCCTTGGTGACGCCGGCCACCAGGCTCACCTTGCCGTCGTTGACGGCGGCGAGCACCACGGCCGCCTGCCCCAGCTTGTTCTTGAGCTTGTCCACCGCCTCGCGCAGCGCCTTGGCGTCGGCGCCCTCGAGCCTGGCCGCCAGCACCTTGATGCCGTCGACCTCGACCGCCTGGGCGGCCAGATCGGCGCCGGCCTCACTGGCCAGACGAACCTTGAGCTGTTCGAGTTCCTTTTCCAGGTTGCGGGTACGCTCGACCAGCTGGCGGACCTTTTCGTCCGCATCCTGCCGCCCCGCCTTCACCAGCGATGCCACCCGTTCGAGACGATGCGTGTTCTCGTCGTACCAGTGCAGCGCGTTATCGCCGGTCACCGCTTCGACGCGGCGCACTCCGGCCGCCACACCGCCCTCGCTCACGATCTTGAACAGGCCGATGTCGCCCACCCGTCCAACGTGCGTGCCGCCGCAAAGCTCGATGGAATCGCCGATCTGCAGCACCCGCACCTCGTCACCGTACTTTTCGCCGAACAAGGCCATGGCCCCCGCCTTCAGGGCGTCATCCATGGACATAACCTGGGCCTCGGCATCCTGGTTGGCGCGAATCTGGGCATTGACTCGGCGCTCCACTTCGGCGATCTGTTCCGGGGTCATCGGCTCGAAGTGTGAAAAATCAAAGCGGGTACGCTCGGCGGTCACCAACGAGCCTTTTTGCTGCACGTGGTCACCGAGCACGTCGCGCAACGCCTTGTGCAGCAGGTGAGTGGCGGAATGATTGAGCATGATGGCGTGCCGGCGCTCGGCATCCACCCGCGCGGTCAGCGTCTGTCCCAGCCGGATGTTGCCATGCGTCACCCGGCCGTAATGGCCGTGATGCACACCCTGTTTCTGGGTGTCCTCCACCACGAATTGGTCGCCGTTCGCCTCCAGCACGCCGGTGTCGCCCACCTGGCCGCCGGATTCGGCATAGAACGGGGTGCGATCCAGGAACACGACGCCGGACTGTCCTTCCCCGAGCGCCTCGACCGGCTCGCCGTCGCAGAACAGGGCCGTCACCCTGCCCTCGTCGCGGGTTGCGCCATAACCGCTGAAAACCTGTTCGCCCGACACCTGCAGTGCCGCGCCGTAATCCGCCTTGAACTGGCCCGACGCACGGGCCTGGTCGCGCTGACGCTGCATGGCATGCTCGAACCCTTCCATATCCAGGTGCAGGCCGCGCTCGCGGGCGATGTCGCCGGTCAGATCGACCGGGAAGCCGTAGGTGTCGTACAGCTTGAAAATGGTCTCGCCCGGCAGGGTCTCGCTCTTCAGCTGGGCGATGTCGTCGTCGAGAATGCGCAACCCCTTGGCCAGGGTCTCGGCGAACTGCTCTTCCTCGCGCAGCAACACCTTCTCCACCTGCGCCTGTGCCTGACGCAGTTCGGGATAGGCATCGCCCATCTGTTCGACCAGCGGCGCCACCAAGCGGTGGAAGAAGGGCGCATCGATACCGAGCTTGTTGCCGTGCCGCGCGGCGCGGCGGATGATGCGGCGCAGCACGTAACCGCGCCCCTCGTTCGACGGCAGAACGCCGTCCGTGATGAGAAAGGCGCAGGAGCGGATGTGGTCGGCGATCACCTTCAGGGAAGGATTGTCCCGATCCTGCGCGCCGCCCAGCGCCATGACCGCCCGGATGAGATGCTGGAACAGGTCGATATCGTAGTTGTTGTGCACGCCCTGCATCACGGCCGCGAGCCGTTCCAGCCCCATACCGGTGTCGACCGACGGTTTGGGCAGCGGATTCAGATTACCGGCCTGGTCGCGGTCGTACTGCATGAAGACCAGGTTCCATATCTCCACGTAACGGTCGCCGTCCTCCTCGGGCGTGCCGGGCGGACCGCCGGGAATCTCCGCACCGTGATCGTAGAAGATCTCGGTGCAGGGACCGCAGGGACCGGTGTCGCCCATGGTCCAGAAGTTGTCGCTTTCGAAACGCTTGCCGCCGGCCTTGTCGCCGATGCGGGTGAAGCGCGCGGGATCGACGCCGATCTCCTTGAGCCAGATGTCGGCCGCCTCGTCGTCATCCTGGTAGACGGTTACCCAGAGCTTTTCCGCCGGCATGTTCAGGACGTCGGTGAGAAAACCCCAGGCGTAGCGGATGGCGTCGCGCTTGAAGTAATCCCCGAAGCTGAAGTTGCCCAGCATTTCGAAGAAGGTGTGATGGCGCGCCGTGTAGCCGACGTTTTCCAGGTCGTTGTGCTTGCCGCCGGCGCGCACGCAGCGCTGGCAGGAGGTGGCGCGGCTATAGGGGCGCTGATCGAGGCCGAGGAAGACGTCCTTGAACTGCACCATGCCCGCGTTGGTGAACAGCAGGGTGGGATCGTTGGCGGGCACGAGCGGACTGGAGGGCACGATCTCGTGCCCCTGGCCCTGGAAGTATTCCAGGAAAAGACGTCGTAGTTCGGCGCTGCTTTTCATCGGTTAACCATTTCGGGTTGGCACCGGCCCGCAGGCCCCGCACACCCCCTCGTCATTCATCCCAGTCCAGTACCATTCGAATCACTTCGCCGGGAAAGCCACGCCCCTGTAAAAAACGCGCCCGACGGGCGCGTTCCTTAAAGTCATCGACTTTCACGGAACCAAACTTCTTTTCGTACTCTCGTCGCGCATCGTCCAGCCATTCCCGCGGCCGGGCGGGCAGGTACGCGCCGATCAATTCGCTCCCCACGCCACGCTGCTGCAATTCCTGACGAATGCGCAGCGGGCCGAAGCCCCGCCCGCGCCGATAATGCACGTAGCTTTCGGCAAACCGCGCGTCATCCAGCAGCCGGTCCGCCTCCAGGCCATCGAGCGCATCCTCGACCTCCTGCGCGTCGAAATCCCGCTGCAGGAGTTTCTGCCGCAGCTCGGCACGCGAATGCTCACGCCGTGCGAGCAGGTCCATGGCCGACTTGCGGCAGCTCATGCCGCTCAGGCCTCGGCTTGTTCCTCTGCGCCTTCTTCCGCAGCGACTTCCGGCACCGCCAGCAGCTTCTGACGCAGCTGCTGGTCGATTTCATTAGCGATCTCGGCATGCTCCTTGAGGAAATTGCGGGCGTTGTCCTTGCCCTGGCCGATCTTTTCGCCCTGGTAGCTGTACCAGGCGCCGGACTTGTCCACCAGGTTGTTCTGCACCCCGAGCTCGATCAGCTCGCCCTCGCGCGAGACGCCCTCGCCGTACAGGATCTCGAACTCGGCCTGCTTGAAGGGCGGCGCCAGCTTGTTCTTGACGACCTTGACGCGGGTCTCGTTGCCGATCACCTCGTCGCCCTT
>JARRKE010000060.1 GCA_037388465.1 Gammaproteobacteria bacterium | reverse complement strand
ACGCGCATCGCCGATCACGCTGCGGCCGGGAACGCAGATCTCGCCGCCCAGGTCGAACAGGGTGTGCTGGATCGACTCCAGCGTGACGTAGATCGGCTCCGGCAGGTCGGACGCCATCAGCCAGCCGACGCGCGCATTGAGCTCGTCCAGCGCGCCCAGCGCCTCGATGCGCGGACTGTCCTTGTCCACGCGCGATCCGTCCGCCAGCCCCGTCGACCCTTTGTCTCCGGTGCGGGTGTAGATACGTGTCAGTCGGTTACCCATAACTTTAGAAGTCCGTCCGCAGCGTCAGCGAAAAGTTTCGTTCCGGCGCGGGGTAATACGCCGTGTCGGGCGCATATCCCATGGCGGGATTGTAGCTCTTGGCGGCGTAATCGCTGTAACGTGCGTCGAACAGGTTGCCGATGCGCCCGCTCAGCGCCCAATGCCCGAACCGCTGTTCGCCGGTGAGATTCACCGCGGTGCGCGCCGGCAGCTTGGCCAGGGCGTTGGTGTAATCGCCCGCACCATAGCTGGGATCGCGATAGTCGGCCTGCACGCTCACGCGGCGCGCGCCGGCATGCCAGGTCAGCATCGCCTGCAGCTTCTGCGGCGCCACCAGCGGAATCACGTTGCCGTCGTAGGTGCCGGACGCAAAGCGTGCATCCACATAGGTGTAGCTGCCGGACAGCGTGAACCATTTCGACAGCGGCGTGCGTGCGGAAAGCATCGCCCCCACGCGCCGCGTGTGCTTGAGGTTGCTGTTGGCGCCGAAGGTGCCGGCGGAAGGATCGAACGAAATCTCGTTGTGCAGATCGAGCTGATACACGGTGAGATGCACGCTGCGTCCGCCCTGCGTCCACTGCCAGCCGGCCTCCAGCGAATCGCCGGTCTGGGTCTTGAGCCCCACCACGCCGGGCGCGGTGTAGCTCAGCTCGTCCACCTTGGGAAAGCGGAACACCTGCGCGAAGCGCAGGCTCAGCCGCGTCGCGGGCGTGACGTGCCAGGCCACACCGGCCTCGCCGGCCGAGGCATCGTTGCTGAAGTCGTGCCCGTTCGGATAGGCGCTGGCATCGATCACCCGGTTCTCCGCGTGGGCGACGCGCCCGCCCAGGCTGGCCTGCCAGTCCGCCGCCAGCGGCAGGGTGGCATTCGCGTAATAGCCCTGAGCGCGCTGATGGCTGCTGGTCGTGCCCAGGCTGGAGGCGATGTCGTAGGTGTCGTCGTGCAGGTCGGCACCCGCCACGATGCGCGCCGTGCCGTGCGTGAGCGGAATGTTCGCCACCAGGCGCGGATTCAGCGCGTTGGTCTCGCGGTTCTGAACGAACGGCGTGGCGTACAGCTTGCCCTCGGCGCGGGTGGTGCCGTGGTCGTAATCCGTCTTCAGCGACACATGTTCGCCCAGCGACTGGCTCCAGGTCAGTCCGTCGCCCGAGGTGTCGGTATCGACGTAGTCGTTCGGATACACGGTCTGGCGCCGGTCGGCCTGCACCTGGTCGGCGAACAGGCCGCCGGGCAGACCGAGGGTTTCCACGCCGTTGCGCACCTGCAGTTGCAATTGCCCGCTGCCGTAGTCGTAGCCGAGCTGTCCGCCGGCGCGCTGGTTGGTCGAACGGTTGTTGTCGCGGTAATTGTCGGCGTGGTCCGCATGCCCGTTGAGGGCGAACGACCAGCCCGACACGCCGCGCTCGCTCAAGCCGCCGCCGGCATGCTGCGCGCCGTAGCTGCCCGCGCCCGCCTCCGCATGGCCGCCGAGGCCTTTTCGGGGCTGGCGGGTGATGATGTTGATGACCCCGCCGACGGCCTGGTCGCCGTACATCACGCCGGCGCCGCCCTGCAGGATCTCGATGCGTGCGATGTCCGACAGCGGCACGGCGCCCCAGTCGATGGCGCCGATGTCGGGGTTGTTCAGACGCCGGCCGTTGACCAGCACCAGCACGTTCGACACCGAGGTATCGCCGAAACCGCGCAGACTGACGTTGGCGCGCAGCCCGGCGCCGTACAGGCTGTGCACCTCGACACCGCCGGCCAGGCTCAGGGCCTCGGGAATGTTCTGCGCGCCGCTGTCCTGGATCTGGCGTTGGGTGATCACGGTCAGCGGCGCCAGCACGTCGGACAACGGCGTGGGCGAGCGTTCGGCGGTCACGACGATCGGCGCCAGTTGATCGGCCTGCGCCGGGTAGGTACTGCACAGGGTGACAGCCGCCACCGCGGCCGTGGAAACAAGGGATTTGTAAAACATCGCGGCCCTCCGCACACGAATCGGATTGGTGATTCGCGAAGGGCAAGGGACAGACGGACCGCGAACGCGGTCTCGACCGCCGGCACGCCCTCCGCGACCGGAACATTCACCACAGGGCCGGTATCCGGGCTGATGGGTGCCGGCGAACACTCGCCGGCCGAACGGCCGCCTTCCCATACCATCGTGATGGCACAGTGGCGTGATGGCCGTTCAATACCCAATCACCGTTGCGGGGGCAGCGCCGGACTCGTCGCAGGGACTCACCGGCTTCCCGTTTAACCCCAAGCAGTCTTCACTGCACGGGGCACCGTGTGGGAAACAACGTTCATCAAACTGAACGCGGGGCGCATGGTATCAGCCCGCGCGCGAACTGTCTTCCTCGACAGGCGCGGATTGATGCAGGGAAAGGATCGGGCGCGAGGCCCGCGGTACGCAGAACGTGAAACCTACGCTTCCATGCGCGGCAGGACGAGGGACGCCGCTTCGTGTCCGTCGTCGCGGCGGCGGTCGACGAACAGACAGTTGCCGCGGTTCTGTTTCGCCGCGCGCTTGACCTCGCTGGCGCGTACGGCGATCTCGTGATGCGAGCCGAACTGACCGGGTGCGACCGGCACGGCCCCGACGGACAACGACAACAGATCGAAACAGCGCTGCTGGCCCTGGCGGTCGGTCGACAGGATGCAGCCCGCCTCGAGTTCGGCGTGATCGTAAAAGCCCGGCACCTGGGCCGCGAAACGCTCGATCACCCCCAGCAGGATTTCCTGCCAGTTCTCGTTCAACAGCACCAGGATGAAATCGTCGCCGCCGACGTGGCCGACGAAGTCGCTGCGCAGGTCCACGCATTCGCTGAGCAGCCGCCCCACCTCGCGCAGCACCTGATCGCCGCGCGAGTAGCCGTAATAATCGTTGTAGGGCTTGAAGTGGTCGAGGTCGCAATAGGCGACGACGAAGCCGACCTGCTGGCTCAACAGGTCGTCCAGGTGTTCATTGATCGGCACGTTGCCCGGCAGCTGCGTCAGCGGGTTCGCGTATCGCGCATAACGGATCTGCAGGTTGGTGATGTTGCGCAGCAGGTCGATAACCGTGCCGATGCCAAGATAACGTCCGCCGTCGTCCGTGATGATGAAGTCACGGTCCCAGTTCTCCTCCAGCTGCTCGGTAACCAGCTGACTGAGCGTCTCCAGCCGCGTGGATTCCTGCACGATCAGCGGATTGCGGTCCATGAAGGAGCGGATCGGCTTGCGCTGATTGAGTTCGCTCACGAAACGGCGCGCATAGAATTCCATGATCTGATGGCGGCGCACGATGCCGACGGGATGACGGCCCTGCACCACCGCCAGCGCGCCCAGCGTCGGGTCGCGCTGAAACAGATCGACCACGTCCGGCAGACGCATGCCCGCCGCAATCGGTTCGCATTCGCGCAACAGGCTGCGCGCGGTTTCGCCGCGACCGTCGGATGTCCGCTTGGGCATGCTCGCCAGTGTCGGCAGGGAGCGCGGCGGCTGCGCGCTCGGACGTTGAAGGTAATAGCCCTGCCCCAGCTCGATCCCCAGCCGACTGATGGCCTCGTACTCCTCGCGCGTCTCGATGCCCTCCACCACCAGGCGGGTGGAAAACTCCTTGCCGATCTCGCGCATGCTGCGCACGAACTGGCGCTTGATGTCGTCGGTGTGGATGTTCTGCGCGAAGTGGCCGTCGATCTTGACGAAGTCCGGGCGCAGCTCGGCCCAGTGGCGCAGCCCACCATAGGCGGAACCGAGATCGTCCAGGGCGATGGAAAAGCCCATCTCGCGGTAATGCGCCATCGCCTCGCGCATCAGTTCATAGTTGCGGATCGGGCTCTGCTCGGTGAGTTCGATCACCACCCGGTCGGGGCTCAGACCCGCCGAAGCCAGATAGCCGAGGGTGCGCCCGGTCGGACCGTCCGGCTGCAGCATCGCTTCGGGCATGACGTTGAGGAACAGCTGGCCGGGCAGGCCGAGCTGGACGAAGCGCTCGATGGCCAGCCGCCGGCACAGGTGATCGAGTTCGGACAGGCCGTCGCAACGGCGCGCGGCGTCGAACAGGGCCAATGGACTATGCAGGGAACTGTCGGACGGCCCCCGGATCAGGGCCTCGTAGCCGTAAATCGTCCCTGCGCGGATATCGGCGATAGGCTGGAACAATACCTGCAGCCGATCGGCGTCCAACAGCTCCTGCAGGGTGTTGCACTTGGGCATGGCTGCAGCCTGTGACAAAGGGTCGGAGCATTCGTACCTTTTATCTTCGGCCAAGTCCTTTACAGCATCGTGACAGGGCTCAACCGCCCCTGGCTGCGATCAGCTCCTTGAGCGCCGCCGCGACCTGCGCGGTGTGGGTCTTGGGATCGACGTCGGTATAGATCTTCGCGACATGGCCGTCGGGGTCGATGATGAAGGTGTGCCGCTTGGCGAACTTCATCAGCCCGAACAGCGAAAACAGCGAGTCGTAGCTGCTGGCCACCTTACCGCCCGGATCGGACAGCAGCGTGAACGGCAGCTTGTACTTCTCGGCGAATTTGGCGTGGCTGGCGGTGCCGTCCACGCTCACCCCCACCACCTTCACGCCCATGCCCTGCAGCGTGACGATGTCGTCGCGGAAATGGCAGGCCTCGGTGGTGCAGCCCGGGGTGTCGTCCTTGGGGTAGAAATACAGCACCAGCCAGTGGCCGCGGTAATCGGCCAGGCTGTGCCACTGCCCCTGCTGGTCCTGCAGGCGGAAGGCCGGCGCGGGCGCGCCCACCTCAGGCATCTTGGCCTGCGCCACGCCGATACCCATCAGCAGCATCAGCCCCAATCCGTAAACCAGTGTCTTCATATCCGCCCTTGTTCATTGTTGTTGCTCCAGCCGGTAAATGCCGCCGCGCTGATCCACCAGATACAGTTCGCCGCGCGCATCCTCGCCGAACGAGGTGATGCGGAAACCCGTCTGCATCAACAGGCGCATGTCGTAACCCTTGCCCTTGTCTTTTTCCTCGGGCCACAGGCCCCACACGCGGCCGCTGCAGTAGTCGCCAAACACGTACACGCCGGCGAGCGAGGGAATCGCCGCGCCACGATACACGTAACCACCGGTGACCGAACAGCCCTTGTCGTGCGCATACTCGGCCACCGGCAACACCAGCCCGCTGCTGTCGCAGAGACGGCCTTCGGGATAACAGTGCAGCCCCTCCATGCGGTTCCAGCCGTAATTGCGTCCGCCCTCACCGCGCGGCTGATGGTCGATCTCCTCCCAGGCGTTCTGCCCCACGTCGGCGATCCACAAGTCGCCGGTGCGGCGGTCGAAGGAAAACCGCCAGGGATTGCGCAGGCCGTAGGCCCAGATCTCCGGGCGCATGCCCGGCTTGTTCACGAACGGATTATCCGGCGGGATGCGATAGCCCTTGCCCTGGCTCACGTCGATGCGCAGCAGCTTGCCCAGCAGCACGTCGCGGTTTTGCGCATTGCCCCAGGGATCGCCGCCGCGCCCGCCGTCGCCCGGCCCCAGGTAGAGGTAACCGTCCGGGCCGAAGGCCAGCATGCCGCCGTTGTGATTCGAGGCGGGCTCGGGAATCGTCAGCAGCACCTGTCTGGAATCCGGGTCCAGGCGTCCGTCCGCGCCGCGCCGGAACTCGGCCAGGGTCACCGCGCCGTCCGGATCGCGGGTGTAATAAAGGAACAGCCGGCCGTTCTCGCGGTAACGCGGCGCGAAGGCCAGCCCGAGCAGGCCCTGCTCGAAACCGCGCTGGGTGATCAGGTTGCCGACATCCGCGAACAGCTCGCGCTCCTCGCCGCCGCGCGTCATGGAATAGATGCGCCCGCCCTGCTCCACCACATACAGGCGCCCGCTGCCGTCACCCGCCGTGGTCACGAACAGCGGGCGGTTGAAGCCGTCGGCCACCCTGGCCCAGTGCAGGCCCGCCGCCATGGCGGCGGGCATCCACAGCAACAGGACGGCCAGCAGCGACCAGGCTGGACGCAATCCAGGCATCACGCGGCGCCGGTCAGTCGTCGTAACGATCGAAGCGCTTGGTGCGGTACTTGCCGGACGCTTCCCAGGCGGCCGGGCCGACCACCTGCTCGATCTGCTCGTGCATCTTGCCGATGGTGCTCAGCGCCGCAAGCTGGGCCGCATTGGCGCGCGCATCGGCGCTCTTCAGGGCCGCCTCGTTCTCGCCGGCGATGATGGCCCGGAACAGACCGCGCTGCTGGCGTATGGCCTCGGTCAGTTCCTTCTCGACCGCGTCCTGGTTCAGGCTCAGGATGCCCTTGACCTTTTCGATCTGGCCGGACGGCACGTCCTGCTTTTCCAGGGACTTCACGATCTGCCCTTTCCCCTTCTCGAAGAACCAGTGGGCCTGATCCTGAGGCGTGTGGGGCGGACTGCAGGCCACCAGCCCCAGACTCAGCACGATCAACAACAGGGGATACAGTTTGCGCAACATGGCGGGTCCTCCTTGCATAGCGCGGTCGGTATTCATCGGTCGCCCGGCACGGCGCGCCTTGCCGGGTCGCCAGACGCCGGGGAACGCCCGCTTCATTCGGCGCTCCCCGGAGCGGCGGGGCGGGATGCCCCGCCATCTTTTCAATAGACTAAATATAGACACCCGCCCGGCTGCCGTCCCACGACCGGGCGCACGCCTGCTAAACTGTGGCCACTTATTCAAAGGGCTTTGATGAACCTCCCAGGAACCACAAGCAGCCTGCGTCGCGGAACGCCGCGGGCGGCCCCCGCACACGCCGGGCAGGCCGATGCGCACTCGGACGTCAGCCGTCTGTTCGACGCCAGCGCCGCGCTTTACGACCGCCTCAACCGGGTCATGAGCCTGGGCATGGGCGAGCGTTATCGCGGCGAGGTCCTGGCGCGCGCGGGCCTGGCGCCCGGCATGACCGTGCTGGACGTCGGCAGCGGCACCGGCGTGATCAGCGCCCACGCGCAGCGCATGGTCGGTCCGGCGGGCCGCGTCATCGCCCTCGACCCCAGCCACGGCATGCTCGAGATCGCCCACCGCGAACGCGGCCTGGAGACCCTGCAGGCCACGGCCGAGCACATCCCCCTGCCCGACCACAGCGTGGACTTCCTGGTCATGGGCTACGCCCTGCGCCACCTGGCGCAGTACGGGCCGGCCTTTGCCGAGTTCGCGCGGGTGCTGCGCCCGGGCGGGCGCCTGCTGATGCTGGAGCTGGTGCCGCCCCCGGGCCGTTTCACCCGCTGGGCCTTCAACCAGTACCTGCGCGGCATCATCCCCTGGCTGACCACGCTCGGCCGCCGGGAACGTGCCACGGCGCGCCGGCTGATGGACTACACCTGGGTCACCATCGTGCGCGCCGCCCCGCCGCCGCAGACGCTGGAAGCGCTGCGGGAAGCGGGGTTCACCGATACGGCATTCCGGGCCTTCGGCCAGGTGCTGGGCGAGTACATGGCACGCCGCCCCTGAACGGGGCGGGTCTCAGTCCGGGTTGTACTGGTCGGGCTCCTTGGCCACCAGCAGCTTGAAGCGGCGGTGCATGCGCACATAGCGCACGGTGCCGACCACGAACAGAATCAGCCCCCCGATGATGAACAGAATCCCGAGCATCTGGTAGGCCCAGTGCCCCAGGAATTTCACGAAGGCCATACCCAGCACGATCAGGGCGATGCCCGTACGCAGGAAGGCGAGGTAGGTGCGCATGTTGGCCAGCACGGTCCGGTCCAGGGCCAGCCAGTCGCGCAGGATCATGTCTTTGGGATGGAAATGGTTATAGGGATCGTCGATCACGTCTCTCTCACTCCGTACTGCCGGGGCCGTTGAGCGGCCCCTGTTCTATGTCTCTGGCCGACCGGGACTTCCGGAAGGCACCTACATAGACAGAAACGGCGCAAAAGATTCCGCCTGTTGTCACATTTTTATCAAACTTTTCTATTCCGCCCATCAGTTCAGTTGAACAGCGAAAACTGTTCACAGATGCACCAGCCCGCCACAGGCCGCGCCCCGCCTCGCTTTCAGGCGCAGGGCATGGCATTTCTCCCCCAGTTTATCCACAGCTTCTTCCCAGGTTCTGAACCAGTTTTTACACAGCATGTTGTGCTTGACCACCCTCGGAGCCACATTCTATAGTGTTTTCTCATGGGGGACCGCTACAAGCGGTGTATTGTCACTGTCATCCAGAGGGAAGCCACCAATGCAGACAGAACAGGCCACGCAAACCGAATCCCAGTCCACCGCACCCGCCGCGGGGGACTACCAAAAAGAAGCCATGACCGCTGCCGCACCCACCGGGTACAGCGTCATCCGGCGCAACGGCAAGATCACCTCTTTTAACGCGGACAAGATCAAGATCGCCATGACCAAGGCCTTCCTGGCCGTGGAAGGTGGCAGCGCCGCGGCCTCCAGCCGCGTGCACGAGCGCGTCGCCAACCTCACCGACCAGGTGGTCAGCGCCCTGCTGCGCCGTCTCCCCGACGAGGGCGGCACCCTGCACATCGAGGACATCCAGGACCAGGTGGAACTGGCCCTGATGCGCGACGGCGAGCACAAGATCGCCCGCGCCTACGTGCTGTACCGCGCCAAGCAGGCCGAGAAGCGCGCCGCCGAGGCCGCCACCAAGCAGACCGAGGAACCGGCCGTCGAGACCGGCCTCAACGTCACCCTGGCCGACGGCAGCCGCGCCCCGCTGGACACCGCCCGCCTGCAGGCCGTAGTGGCCGAAGCCTGCACCGACCTCACCGACGTCGACGGCGAGCGCGTCCTCAAGGAGACGCTGCGCGGCCTGTACGACGGCATCAAGGAACAGGACGTCGGCCAGGCGCTGACCATGAGCGCCCGCACCCTCATCGACCGTGACCCCAACTACTCCTACGTGGCCTCCCGCCTGCTGCTGGACACCATGCGCCGCGAGGCCCTGTCCTTCCTGGCCGGCATGACCGAGACCGCCACCCAGGCGGAGATGACCGAGCGCTACCCCGAATACTTCGCCGGCTACATCGGCCGCGCCGTGGAGCTGGAACTGCTGGACGAGGAGCTGTCCCGCTTCGATCTCGCCCGCCTCGGCGCCGCCCTCAAGCCCGAGCGCGACCAGCAGTTCACCTACCTCGGCCTGCAGACCCTGTACGACCGCTACTTCATCCACAGCCACGGCAAGCGCTTCGAGCTGCCGCAGGCCTTCTTCATGCGCGTCGCCATGGGCCTGGCCATCAACGAGATCGACCGCGAAGGCCGCGCCATCGAGTTCTACAACCTGCTGTCGAGCTTCGACTTCATGAGCAGCACCCCCACGCTGTTCAACTCCGGCACCCTGCGCCCGCAGCTCTCCAGCTGCTACCTCACCACCGTGCCGGACGACCTGGACGGCATCTTCGGCGCCATCAAGGACAACGCCCTGCTGTCCAAATTCGCCGGCGGCCTGGGCAACGACTGGAGCCGCGTGCGCGGCCTGGGCGCCCACATCAAGGGCACCAACGGCGAGAGCCAGGGCGTCGTGCCCTTCCTCAAGGTCGCCAACGACACCGCCGTGGCCGTCAACCAGGGCGGCAAGCGCAAGGGTGCGGTGTGCGCCTACCTGGAGACCTGGCACATCGACATCGAGGAATTCCTCGAACTGCGCAAGAACACCGGCGACGAGCGCCGCCGCACCCACGACATGAACACCGCCAACTGGGTGCCCGACCTGTTCATGAAGCGCGTCGCCGAAGAGCAGGAATGGACCCTGTTCTCGCCCAACGAGGTCGCCGACCTGCACGACCTCACCGGCCAGGCCTTCGAGACCCGCTACCTGGAATACGAAGCCAAGGCCGCGACCGGCGAAATCAAGGTGTCCCGCAAGATCAAGGCCGTCGACCTGTGGCGCAAGATGCTGTCCATGCTGTTCGAGACCGGCCATCCCTGGATCGCCTTCAAGGACCCCTGCAACCTGCGCTCGCCGCAGCAGCACGTCGGCACGGTGCACAGCTCCAACCTGTGCACGGAGATCACCCTCAACACCTCCGACGACGAGATCGCCGTGTGCAACCTGGGCAGCGTCAACCTCGCCCAGCACGTCGGCGACAACGGCCTCGACACCGAGAAGCTGGCCCGCACCATCAAGACGGCCATGCGCATGCTCGACAACGTCATCGACTACAACTACTACAGCGTGCCGCAGGCGCGCCGTTCCAACCTGCGCCACCGTCCGGTGGGTATGGGCATCATGGGCTTCCAGGACGCGCTGTATAAGCTGCGCCTGCCCTACAGCAGCGACGAGGCGATCGAGTTCGCCGACCGCTCCATGGAGGCCGTGTCCTACTACGCCATCCAGGCCAGCTCCGACCTCGCCGAAGAACGCGGCACCTACAACAGCTTCGAAGGCTCGCTGTGGAGCAAGGGCATCCTGCCCATCGACTCCATCGAGCTGCTCGAACAGGGCCGCGGCGACTACGTGCAGATGGACAAGTCCACCAGCTTCGACTGGGACAGCCTGCGCGAGCGCGTGAAGACCGTGGGCATGCGCAACTCCAACACCATGGCCATCGCGCCCACCGCCACCATCTCCAACATCTGCGGCGTGTCGCAGTCCATCGAGCCGACCTACCAGAACCTGTTCGTCAAATCGAACCTGTCGGGCGAGTTCACCGTGGTCAACCCCTACCTGGTGCGCGACCTCAAGGCGCGCGGCCTGTGGGACGAGGTCATGGTCAACGACCTCAAGTACTACGACGGCTCCGTGCTGCCCATCGACCGCGTGCCGGACGACCTCAAGGCCCTGTACGCCACCGCGTTCGAGGTCGACCCGCGCTGGCTGGTCGAGGCCGGCTCGCGCCGCCAGAAATGGATCGACCAGGCCCAGTCGCTCAACCTGTACATGGCCGAGCCTTCCGGCAAGAAGCTCGACAACCTGTACAAGCTCGCCTGGGTGCGCGGCCTGAAGACCACCTACTACCTGCGCTCGCTGGGCGCGACCCACATGGAAAAGACCGCCGCCAAGCGCAACACCGACGTGGTGGCCCCGGCGCCGTCGGAAGAGCCGGCCCCCAAGGCCTGCTCCATCCTCGACCCGGACTGCGAGGCCTGCCAGTAAGGCCCGCGCGCACTGAACGGCACCAAGACCGAACAAGGAGTCAAAAAATATGCTGAACTGGGACAACCCCCTCGCCGCCCCCGCCCCCGCGCGGGCCAAGGCCACCCCGGCCCGTCCCGAGCCGGCAGCTGAACTCGACACCCCCGTCGAGGCCCCCGTTGCGGAGCAGCCCGCCGCCGCCCCGCAGCCGGACCTGTCCAACAAGCCGGTCAACCCGGAGGACAAGCGCGTCGTCAACGGCCTGACCGACGTCAACCAGCTCGCGCCGTTCAAGTACCCGTGGGCGTGGAAGTACTTCCTCAACGCCAACAAGAACCACTGGACGCCGCTGGACATCAACATGGCCTCCGACATGCACGACTACTTCCACAAGCTCACGCTGGAAGAGCGTCATGTGTACGAAAACGTGCTGGCCTACCTCACCACCTCCGACATCCTGGCCATGCGCAACATCGGCCTGGCGGTGATGGAAAAGATGTCCGCCCCCGAGCTGCAGATCTACCAGGCCCGCCAGGTATACGAGGAATCCCTGCACACCTGGACCTACCAGCACTGCATCGAGACCATCGGCCTCAACCAGGGCGAGATCTACAACCGCTACCGCGTGGTGCCGGAGATCAATGCCAAGATCAAGATCGCCAACAGCCGGCTCGACTCCGTCATGCGCCCGGACATTGACCTGCGCGACCGCGACGAGCTGGAAAACTTCCTCATGGCCTACATCTTCTTCGCGGCCGTGTTCGAAGGATGCCCATCTTCGCCCTGCAGCGCCGCGGCCTCATGAAGGGCACCGCCGAACAGCTGCAATACATCATGCGCGACGAAGTCATGCACGTGAGCTTCGGCATCCGCGTCGCCAAGCAGATCATGATCGAGGAAAACATCCGCCCCGACCCCAAGGCCATGCGCGAGATGTGGGACCAGGCCGAGGCCGCCGAGGCCGGCTACGCCAAGTTCCTGCTGCCCGACCCGATCCTCGGCTACTCCGCCGACATGCACAGCGCGCAGTTCCGCTTCGCGGCCAACCGGCGCGCCCAGCAGCTCGGCCTGGATGAAGAACCATTCCCGGGTGCGGAAAACGCCCTGCCCTGGCTGGACGAACAGACCAACCTGCGCAAGGAAAAGAACTTCTTCGAAACCCGCGTCACCGAGTATCAGACCGGTGGTGGGCTGAGCTGGGATTAATTGAGAGAATAAAAATTCAATACTTCACAAAACTCAGACACCGAATGATCACGCCATTAAAGCACTAGTAGTCACGCAACATGGACAAAGCAGCAATAGAAATTGCAGTACGTCGCCTCCAGAAGAAAATCTGGGAGGAGAGAGCAAAATTTTGTCCAGTTGAACTACACAAAAACCCAGTTTATCTACTGGAGCCAGAATATGCGGCAAGCGTTTTAGGCGTAAAATTCACAAGACACGAAGAGCTGGTCACTGACCCTCTTACTTCGCGCGGCTCAAAAATTGAAATTGCGGGCCTTATTGACCGACAAAGGAAAGAAATTGCTATCTCACGGAAATTCCCAGCTCGAACTATCCGCTTTACATCGGCCCATGAAATTGGACATTGGGTATTACATCGCGAACAGGTAATGTTCCGCGACATGCCCATTCAAGGCCTACAAAGAGAATCAGGCACGCGTGATCACCAAGAAGCCGAAGCAGACTACTTTGCGGCCTGTTTCCTAATGCCGAGAAAATTGGTCATAGAAAGATTTGAGGCTAACTTTCTAACTGAAGTGCCACTAGTGATAGATGACACAACTGCTTTTTACCTATGTCCATCTGACCCAGATTCGATATTAAGAGCTGAATCCGCATCGCTAACTTGCGCTCTTGCGGCAGCCTCATGCGAATCCTATGGAGGGCAGCGCATCCCTTCTATGGCCAAGCAATTCCGAGTCTCCGTTACCTCAATGGCCATCAGAATCAAAGAGCTAGGGCTAATACAAGAATAAATAGCCATGGAATTCATGCAGACACATGAAACTGGGTCTCGGCTCATTGGAGCGATCACACCCTTAGGCCAGATTGGCCCCAAACATCACGGCGTCGTTATAGGCCAAAACGTTTGTGATGGAGTGCTATATGTCGCTGAAAGCCAGCACACCGGCTACGGACTAGCTACTTACGATGCATTTATTAAGCGCTACTCAGAAAACGGTCCTATCTACATTGCTCCAAATGACGGCATATATTCGAACGTAGAGGTTGCCCAAAGAGCACTCAACGAAATAGAACAAGATGGTACCGGAAAATACCACTTGATCTCCAACAACTGCGAATCCTTCGCAAATCGAGCCATCCACAATAATTCAACAAGCCAACAAGTTATCAACTCTATAATTGGCTTCGCGGCCGGCCTTTTTCTTATTTGGGCTGCAAAGTCATCAACCTAAAATCGAGAACCCGTCGAAATAGATCTTCTTCAACATCTTTCTTGCCATGCCAGTTATATAAGCGGGCGAGGCTTATGCCACCAGGAAGACCTCTCATACGCACTCGCGGCAACAAGAGTGGACAGTGCAATATCTGCGGTGAATTCTGCAGCCTCACAGAAGATCATTGCCCTCCAAAGTCCTGTTTCAGGCCTACAGCAGTCCAGATCCGCCACATAATTGACCTATTAAGTGATGACAACCCTAAAGAAAAGGGCCGAATTTCACAAAATGGTGTCAAATTCAGAACATTATGCGCGAGATGCAACAATAACTTACTTGGTTCGTGTTACGACCCCGCGCTTTCCAGCTTCACGAACCAAGTGACACAAATTCTAGACTCAAAGCTCACATTACCTCAGGTAGTAAACGTTACTGGCCACCCACAAAGAATCATGCGCTCCGTTTTCGGACATCTCGCAGCACAAGGGGTAGACAGATATCTAAAGGGATCGCAAACAGAGGCGCTTCGCGATTCGTTTCTCGACGAATCCATTCCATTACCAGAAAACATACAATTTTATTATTGGCCATTCCCATACGAAGACCGCATATTTTTCCGTGATGCAGCATATTTAGACATCCCAACCAAGCAAGTTTCTTCCATCTGGCTTTTAAAGTTCTTTCCAATATCGTTCATGATGGCGTGGGAAGAAAAAGATACACCAATGTTTACATTGCCAAATTTATCTACCTGGAGAATGCCCCCTCCAGATCAAGAAGTACAAATACCCATCCCACTAACAGGAATTCCTCCACGTTATTGGCCTGAAGCCCCATCAGATAGATCGGTAATACTGTATGGGCAAGAAGCAATGTTCTCTGTCCCTCACCTAATCA
>JARRKE010000059.1 GCA_037388465.1 Gammaproteobacteria bacterium | reverse complement strand
ACGTGAAGATCACGGTGAGCCTGATCAACCCGATCGCCATGGAAGAAGGTCTGCGCTTCGCAATCCGCGAGGGCGGCCGCACCGTCGGCGCCGGCGTGGTGTCCAAGATTATTGAGTAACTGAAACTATGGCAAAGCAACTGATTCGGATTCGGCTGAAGGGTTTTGATCATCGTCTGATCGACCGTTCCGCGAGCGAAATCGTCGAAACGGCGAAGCGCACCGGTGCGCGGGTCAAGGGCCCGATTCCCCTGCCGACCAAGAAAGAGCGGTTTACCGTCCTGATTTCCCCGCACGTCAACAAGGATGCGCGGGATCAGTACGAGATTCGCACCCACAAGCGCCTGATGGACATCGTGGACCCGACGGACAAGACCGTCGACGCCCTGATGAAGCTGGATCTGGCCGCGGGTGTGGATGTGCAAATAAAGCTTAACTAATCCGGCAGGTTCTGCCATAATAGGCGGCTTTCCGTGGCCCGGTGCGGTTTTTCCGCGTCGGGCCACGCACTTAGTAAAAACCTATTCCAGAGCCCGGTATTTGCGGGCAAAGAGACAGGTAGTTGAGAGATGGCTATCGGATTGATTGGTCGTAAGCTCGGTATGACGCGCGTGTTCGGTGAGGACGGTCAGTCCACGCCGGTGACTGTCATTGAAATCGAGCCGAATCGCGTGACCCAGCTCAAGTCCCTGGAGGCTGACGGCTATCAGGCCGTGCAGGTCACCACGGGCAGCCGCAAGGCCTCGCGTGTCACCAAGCCCCTGGCCGGGCATTTCGCCAAGGCTGGTGTCGAGGCGGGTCGCGGCGCGTGGGAATTTCGTCTGGACGGCGAGCCCGAAGAGGGCCTGGAAGTCGGGGCCGAGCTCAAGGTCGACCGCTTCGAATCCGGACAGAAGGTCGACGTGACGGGCGTCAGCAAGGGTAAGGGCTTTGCCGGCACCATCAAGCGGCACAACTTCCGCAGCCAGGATGCGACGCACGGTAACTCGCTGTCGCATCGTGCGCCGGGGTCGATCGGTCAGAACCAGACGCCGGGTCGTGTGTTCAAGGGCAAGAAGATGGCGGGCCACCTCGGTGCCGCGCGCCGCACTGCGTTGAACATCGAAGTCGTGAACGTTGATGCCGAGCGCAACCTGCTGCTGGTGAAGGGCGCGGTCCCCGGCTCGCGCGGCGGCGACTTGATCATCCGGCCTTCCGTCAAGGCGAAGGGTTAACAGTAATGGAACTCAAGACTCAGGACAGCAAGAAATCTCTGAGCGTCTCGGAGGCAGCCTTCGGCGCCGAGTTCAACGAGTCGCTCGTACATCAGGTCGTGACCGCCTATCTGGCCGGCGCGCGTCAGGGTTCCAAGGCCCAGAAGACCCGCAGCCAGGTTCGTGGCGGCGGCATCAAGCCCTGGCGCCAGAAGGGTACCGGCCGTGCCCGCGCGGGTTCTATTCGCAGCCCGTTGTGGCGTGGGGGGCAAGACCTTTGCCGCGACGCCGCGTGACTTCAGCCAGAAGCTGAACAAAAAGATGTATCGCGCCGCCCTGCGCGGGATCTTTTCCGAACTCGCCCGTCAGGAGCGCCTGGTGGTGGTTGACAGCTTCGGGGTCGAATCCCCGAAGACCAAGCCGCTGGTCGAGAAGCTGAAGGGCATGGAACTCGATAACGTCCTGATCCTGACCGATCAGGCCGACAGTAATCTTTATCTGGCCGCACGGAACCTGCCCAAGGTCGATGTGGTCGAGGTCGGCGGGGTTGATCCCGTCAGCCTGGTCGGTTTCGACAAGGTGCTCATGACTTCGAGCGCGGTCAAGCAGGTTGAGGAGTGGCTGTCATGAATCAGGAGCGTCTGACCAGCGTGCTGGTAGCCCCTTATGTCACCGAGAAGGCCGCGATGGCGGCCGATGCGGCGCATCAGCATGTTTTCAAGGTGCTGCCCAGCGCGACCAAGCTGGAAATCAAGAAGGCCGTGGAGGCCTTGTTCGACGTCAAGGTGGCTGCGGTGCGTACCGTGCGCATGAGCGGCAAGAGCAAGCGCTTCGGTCAGATGCAGGGCAAGCGCAATGATTGGAAGAAGGCCTACGTGACCCTCGCCGAGGGCTACAACATCGATTTTACCGGTGAGGCTTGAGGTAGCTGGAGAGAATCATGGCGATCAAAAAGTCAAAACCTACTTCACCTGGCCGGCGCTTTGTCGTCAACGCGGTCGAAAGCGCGCTGCACAAGGGTTCTCCCTATGCGCCGCTGATCGAGAAGAAGACGCGCTCCGGCGGGCGTAACAATCAGGGCCGCATTACCACCCGTCATGTGGGCGGTGGCCACAAACAGAAGTACCGCGTGATCGATTTCAAGCGCAACAAGGACAATGTCCCGGCTGTCATCGAGCGCCTCGAATACGATCCGAACCGCAGTGCGCATATCGCCCTGGCGCTTTATGCCGATGGCGAACGCCGTTACATCATTGCGCCGCGTGGCATGAAGGCCGGCGACGAGCTGATGTCCGGCTCGCATGCGCCGATCAAGGCCGGCAATACATTGCCGCTGCGCAATATTCCGGTCGGTACGGTGGTTCACTGCGTCGAGCTGCAGCCCGGCAAGGGCGCGCAGATGGCGCGCAGCGCCGGCGCTTCGGTCCAGTACGTGGCCCGTGAAGGCGCGCACGCGACCCTGCGGCTGCGTTCCGGCGAGATGCGCAAGGTGCCCGTCGAGTGCCGCGCGACGATCGGCGAGGTCAGCAACTCCGAGCACAGCCTGCGCAAACTCGGCAAGGCCGGCGCCAAGCGCTGGCAGGGTGTGCGTCCCACCGTCCGCGGTGTGGCCATGAACCCGGTCGATCACCCCCATGGTGGTGGTGAGGGTCGTACCTCGGGTGGCCGTCATCCGGTCTCCCCGTGGGGTATGCCGACCAAGGGTTACAAGACTCGCAAGAACAAGCGCACCGATAAGATGATCGTGCGCCGTCGCAAATCGAAGTAAGAGGGATTTAACGTGCCACGTTCGCTGAGAAAAGGCCCGTTCGTCGACCACCATCTGCTGCAGAAGGTGGAGAAGGCGGCTGCCAGCAATGACAAGCGTCCGATCAAAACCTGGTCGCGTCGCTCCATGATCGTGCCGGAGATGGTCGGGCTGACCGTCGCGGTCCACAACGGTCGCCAGCATGTGCCTGTGCTGGTGAACGAGAACATGGTCGGTCACAAGCTCGGCGAGTTCGCTGCTACCCGTACCTACAAGGGCCACGTGGCCGACAAGAAAGGCAAGTGAGGGCTATCGCGATGGAAGTTAAGGCTCGACTCAGTTACGCGCGCATTTCGCCGCAGAAATGCCGTTTGGTTGCTGATCAGATCCGCGGCCTGCCGGTTGAACAGGCCCTGCAGATCCTTGCTTTCAGCCCCAAGAAGGCCGCCACTCTGGTCAAGAAGGTGTTGGAGTCCGCGATTGCCAACGCCGAGCACAACGAGGGTGCGGACGTGGACGAACTGAAGGTTTCGCGCATTTTCGTCGACCAGGGCCCCACGTTGAAGCGCATTCGCCCGCGTGCCAAGGGTCGTGCCAACCGGATACTCAAGCGTACCAGTCACATTACCGTGGCTGTCGCAGACAGTAATTAAGATTCAGGAGCAGGTCTATGGGCCAGAAAGTACATCCAACAGGATTCAGGCTCGGCATCGCCACTGACTGGACTTCCAAGTGGTACGCCGAAGGCGACGATTACGCCACCTTCCTCCATGAGGATATGGCGATCCGTGATTTTCTGAAGCAGCGCCTGGCGCAGGCTTCGGTGAGCCGGATTCAGATCGAGCGCCCGGCCCGTGCGGCCTATATCACGATTCATACGGCACGGCCGGGTATCGTGATCGGCAAGAAGGGTGAAGACATCGAGACGCTGCGCCGCGAGGTTGCCGGGCGTCTTGGTCTCAACCTCAACAGCGTGAAGATCAATATCGAGGAAATCCGCAAGCCGGAGATCGATGCGCAACTGGTGGCCGAAGGTATCGCCAACCAGCTGGAGCGCCGTATTATGTTCCGCCGCGCCATGAAGCGTGCCGTGGGCAATGCGATGCGCCTCGGCGCCCAGGGCGTCAAGGTGCATGTTTCGGGTCGCCTGAACGGTGCCGAGATCGCGCGTTCCGAGTGGTATCGCGAGGGTCGCGTGCCGCTGCACACCCTGCGTGCCGATATCGACTACGGTTTCGCCGAAGCCCGTACCACCTATGGCGTGATCGGCGTCAAGGTGTGGATTTTCAAGGGCGAGGTCTTCGACCTGGAATCCAAGGGCGAGGCCGGGAAAGAAAAGGCTGCCTGAAGAATAAAGGTACAGAACGATGCTGCAACCCAAACGTACAAAGTTCCGCAAGCAGTTCAAGGGCAAGAACCGTGGTCTCGCCAATAACGGTAACAAGGTGAGCTTCGGTGAGTATGGCCTGAAGGCGGTGGATCGCGGACGTATCACCGCCCGTCAGATCGAGGCTGCCCGCCGCGCGATGACCCGTCACGTTAAGCGTGGCGGTAAGATCTGGATTCGCATCTTCCCGGATGTGCCGGTTACCAAGAAGCCGCTTGAAGTGCGTCAGGGTAAGGGTAAGGGTAACGTCGAATATTGGGTTGCCAAGATTCAGCCGGGCAAGATGCTGTACGAGATGGAAGGCGTTTCCGAGGATATCGCCCGCGAGGCGTTCCGTCTGGCCGCCGCCAAACTGCCTATTAAGACTGTGTTCGTTTCCAGACAGGTTATGTGATGAAGGCGAGCGAATTGAGAGATAAGACCCAGGCGCAGCTGCAAGAAGAGCTCAACGAGCTGCTGCGTGAGCAGTTCAACCTGCGCATGCAGAAGGGTGTCGGGCAAGTGGCCCGCTCCAGCGAGTTCAAGCGTGTGCGTCGCGATATCGCACGCGTTCAGACTGTGCTCAACCAGACCTCGGGTAAGCGTAAATGAGTGAGCAGGACAAGATTCAGCGCACCGTTATCGGCCGCGTTGTGAGCGACAAGATGGACAAAACGGCGACCGTGCTCATCGAGCGCATGGTTCGTCACCCGGTGTACGGCAAATACATCCGCCGTTCCACCAAACTGCACGTCCACGACGAAAACAATCAGTGTAAGCACGGCGATACCGTTGAGATTCGCGAGAGTCGTCCTGCTTCCAAGACCAAGTCTTGGACCCTGGTGCGCGTCGTCGAGAGCGTTAAGGAATAATCGGATTTAAGAACAGAGGCGGACTGCAAAATGATTCAGATGCAGACCATTCTTGATGTTGCGGACAACAGCGGTGCGCGCAAAGTCCAGTGCATCAAGGTGCTCGGCGGCTCACATCGCCGGTATGCAGGCATTGGCGACATCATTAAGGTGAGCGTCAAGGATGCGATCCCGCGCGGCAAGGTTAAGAAGGGCGAGGTCTACAACGCCGTTGTGGTGCGTACCGCCAAGGGCGTGCGCCGCAACGACGGATCGCTGATCCGCTTCGACGGCAATGCGGCGGTGCTGCTCAACAACCAGCATCAGCCGATCGGTACCCGTATCTTCGGGCCGGTAACGCGTGAGCTGCGCAGCGAGAAGTTCATGAAGATCATCTCGCTCGCGCCTGAAGTGCTTTGAGGCAGGAGCAGCGGATATGAACCGGATTCGTAAAGGCGATGACGTTATTGTGATCTGCGGTAAGGATAAAGGCCGTCGGGGCAATGTGCTCAAGGTCTATCCCAACGATCGCGTCCTCGTGCAGGGCATTAACATGGTGAAGAAGCACCAGCGCCCGAACCCCAACACAGGGGTGACTGGCGGCATTATCGAGAAAGAAATGCCGCTGCACATGTCCAACGTGATGATCTACAACCCGGCTACGGGCAAGGGGGAGCGCGTTGGTTTCAGGATGCTTGAGGACGGCCGCAAGGTGCGCTTCTTCAAATCCAATGACGAAGTCGTTGACGCATAGGTAGACGACAATGGCTAGGTTACAGAGCGTATATAAAGAGCAGATCGTCAAACAGCTCCAGGAGCAGTTTGGCTACAAGAGTGTCATGCAGGTCCCGAAGATCGAAAAGATCACGCTGAACATGGGCCTGGGTGAGGCGCTCAGCGACAAGAAGGTGATCGAGAATGCCGTGGAGGACATGGCCAAGATCGCCGGGCAAAAGCCCATTGTCACCAATGCGCGCAAATCCATTGCCGGCTTCAAGGTTCGTGAAGGCTGGCCGATCGGCTGCAAGCTGACGCTGCGTGGCGCGCGCATGTACGAGTTCCTGGATCGATTGATCAATATCGCCATCCCGCGTATTCGCGATTTCCGCGGAATGAGCGCTAAATCCTTCGACGGCCGCGGCAACTACAGCATGGGCGTCAAGGAGCAGATCATCTTTCCGGAGATCGATTACGACAAGATCGACGCGTTGCGTGGCATGGATATCACCATCACCACCACCGCCGGGACCGACGAGGAGGCAAAGGCGCTGCTTGCGGCGTTCAGCTTCCCGTTCAAGCACTGAGGTATTTGGTATGGCTAAGAAATCCATGGTCGCTCGCGAGCACAAACGCAGCCAGCTGGTTGCCAAGCATGCCGCCAAGCGGGCTGAACTCAAGGCGATTATCCGGAATCCGGAAAGCAGTTTTGAGGAAGTCATGGCAGCGAACGAGACGCTGCAGAAGCTTCCGCGTGACGCGAGTCCGGTGCGCCAGCACAATCGCTGCAAGCTGACCGGACGGCCTCATGGCTATTACCGCAAGTTCGGTCTGTGCCGCAACAAGCTGCGCGAGGCCGCTATGCGTGGTGACGTGCCCGGGCTCGTCAAGGCGAGCTGGTAAGAGACTCGGAGCGAACAGGAATTTCTTTCTCCCTGCTGAAGCAGGCAAGCTGAAAGTTGAGACTTAAAACATGAGCATGAGTGACCCCATTGCCGACATGCTGACGCGCATCCGAAATGCGCAGTCGTCGGGTAAGGCGAGCGTAGATATTCCCGCTTCAACACTGAAAGGCGCGGTTGCCAAGGTGTTGAAGGAAGAAGGTTATATCGAGGACTACTCCGTAGCCGGCGAAGGTGCCAAGAAGACGCTGAGCATTGCCCTTAAGTATTACCAGGGCAAGCCGGTGATCTCCCGCGTGCAGCGTGTCAGTCGCCCCGGTCTGCGGATCTTCCGCGGCAAGGACGATCTGCCTACGGTGCTTGGGGGGTTGGGTGTGGCCATCATCTCCACCTCTCACGGGGTGATGAGTGACCGGGCCGCTCGCGCCGCCGGTTTCGGCGGTGAAGTTCTCTGCGTTGTTGAGTAAGGGATCGAAGCGATGTCCAGAGTAGCTAAAAAGCCAATTGAGATTCCATCGGGCGTCGACGTCAAGGTCGATGGCCAGACCATCTCTGTCAAAGGCTCCAAGGGCGCGTTTGAATACAGTATCCATGACGATGTCGAGGCTGCGCTGGACGGCAAGGTGCTGACCTTTGCGCCCAAGAATGGCGATGCATCCAAATTCGCCATGACCGGCACGATGCGCGCCCTCGTCAACAATATGGTTCATGGCGTGAGCCAGGGCTTCGAAAAGAAGCTCGAACTAGTCGGTGTCGGCTACCGTGCGCAAGCGCAGGGCAAGGTGCTGAATCTGACGCTCGGTTTTTCCCATCCGGTCAACTTTGAGGTGCCGGAAGGAATCACTATCGAAACCCCGAGCCAGACAGAGATTGTCGTACGCGGTGCGGACAAGCAGGTAGTCGGCCAGGTTGCGGCCGAAATCCGCGCCTATCGTCCCCCCGAGCCTTACAAGGGCAAGGGCGTCAAATATGCGGATGAGCAGATCATCCGTAAAGAGGCCAAGAAGAAATAAGGTTGGCATATGGATAAGAAGACTGCTCGTTTGCGCCGTGCGAAACGTGCGCGTAGCAAGATGCGCGAGTTGAGCGCAGTGCGCCTGTGCGTGAACCGCACACCTCGTCATATCTATGCCCAGGTGATTGCAGCCGACGGCAGCCACGTGGTGGCTACCGCCTCTTCGGTTGAGGCGGACGTCCGCAAGGCGCAGGGCTCAACCGGCAACGTCGCCACCGCGACCGAAGTCGGCAAGCTCGTGGCCAAGCGCGCCCTGGAAAAAGGTATTAAGCAGGTCGCTTTCGACCGCTCCGGTTTCAAGTACCACGGGCGGGTCAAGGCGCTGGCCGACGCGGCACGCGAAGCCGGCCTCGAATTCTAAAGGTGCAAAAGCATGGCGAATATTGACAACTCCGCGATCCAGGACGGTCTTCAGGAAAAACTGATAACCGTCAACCGTGTGGCCAAAGTGGTCAAGGGCGGCCGGCAGTTCGGTTTTACCGCCCTGACGGTCGTCGGCGACGGCAACGGCCGGGTCGGCATCGGCTACGGCAAGGCCCGTGAGGTCCCGCTGGCGATTCAGAAGGCGATGGAAAAGGCGCGTAAAGAGATGGTCACCGTCCCGCTCAAGGATGGAACCCTCTACTATCCCGTCACCGCCAACTTCGGTGCCGCCAAGGTCTACATGCAGCCGGCCTCCGAAGGTACCGGTGTCATCGCGGGTGGCGCCATGCGCGCGGTGCTCGAAGTGCTCGGCGTGCGCAACGTGCTGGCTAAGTGCATCGGTACACGCAATCCGGTCAATGTGGTGCGTGCCACCCTGGCCGGCCTGGCTTCGTTGCAGGCGCCCGAAGAGGTTGCCGCCAAGCGTGGCAAGAAGGTTGAAGAGATTCTGGGATAACGCTCATGGCCAAGCAGAACAAACTCAAAGTGACCCTGGTTCGCAGCCTGAGCGGCCGGCTCAAGGCCCATCAGGACTGCGCCCGTGGCCTGGGTATCCGCCGCATACACAAAACGGTGGAAGTGATCGATACCCCGGAAAACCGCGGCATGATCAACAAGATCAACTACATGTTGAAGGTAGAGGAGGCCTGAGATGCGCCTGAATTCTCTCAAGCCCGCCGCCGGCAGCCGTACTGACGGCAAGCGCGTCGGCCGTGGTATCGGATCCGGCCTCGGTAAGACCGGCGGCCGCGGCCACAAGGGTCAGCACTCGCGTTCCGGCGGTTACCACAAGGTCGGTTTCGAAGGCGGCCAGATGCCGCTGCAGCGCCGTCTGCCCAAAATCGGGTTCCGTTCGCGTATCGGTGATACCCGCGCTGAAGTGCGCCTGCATGAGCTCGCCCTGGTCGAGGCTGACGTTATCGATCTGGACGCGCTGAAGGCTGCCAACCTGGTGCCGGCGAATACGCAGGTCGCCAAGGTGATCCTGTCCGGCGCCATTGAGAAGGCCGTGACCCTGAAGGGCATCGGCGCCACCAAGGGTGCACGCAGCGCCATCGAAGCCGCCGGCGGCAAGATCGAGGCGTAATGGCCAGGACCGGCGCCAATCCGCAGGCTGGGCTGGGTGGCCTGGGCCAGATGACCGAGCTGCGTCAGCGGCTCGTTTTTCTTGTGCTGGGCCTGGTCGTCTACCGTATCGGGACCTACATCCCGGTACCCGGCGTAAACCCGGTCGCGTTGGCGCAGTTTTTCCAGCAGCAGAGCGGCACCATTCTGGACATGTTCAACATGTTCTCGGGCGGTGCCTTGCGGCGCCTGAGCGTGTTCGCGCTGGGGATCATGCCCTACATCTCGGCATCGATCATTATCCAGCTGATGACGGCGGTTGTGCCCGCCCTGGAGCAGCTCAAGAAGGAAGGTGAGTCCGGCCGTCGCAAGATTACGCAGTACACGCGTTATGCGACTGTCGCGCTGGCCCTGTTCCAAAGTGTCGGTGTGGCGATCGCCCTGAATGGACAGCAGGTCGCTGGCGGTTTGTCGGTCCCGCTGCAGCCGGGCATCGGCTTTATCTTCACCACGGTGCTGACCCTGGTGACCGGCACCATGTTTTTGATGTGGCTGGGCGAGCAGATCACCGAACGCGGCCTGGGTAACGGGATCTCGATGATCATCTTCGCGGGCATCGTGGCGGGACTGCCGCATGCCGTGGGCGGTACGCTGGAGCTTGCCAGCACCGGCGAAATGTCCCCGGGGCTGGTCATTCTGCTTCTGATTCTGGCGCTTGCGGTGACGGCCTTCGTGGTGTTCGTGGAGCGCGGTCAGCGCCGGATCACGGTCAACTACGCCAAGCGTCAGCAGGGCCGCAAGATCTACGCAGCGCAGAGCAGCCATCTGCCGCTCAAGCTGAACATGGCGGGTGTGATTCCGCCGATCTTCGCGTCCAGTATCATTCTGTTCCCGGCCACTCTCGGGCACTGGCTGGGCAACGCGGAAGGCATGGCCTGGCTGGGAGATATTTCTTCCCTGCTGTCGCCGGGTCAGCCGCTGTATGTGCTTTTGTACGCGCTCGCGATCGTGTTTTTCAGCTTTTTCTACACGGCGCTGGTGTTCAACTCCCGTGAAACGGCGGACAATCTGAAGAAGTCCGGTGCGTTCATTCCGGGTATCCGTCCCGGTGAGCAGACCGCCCGGTACATCGACGGGGTGATGACCCGACTGACTGCAGTCGGTGCGATTTACATCACCGCGGTTTGTCTGTTACCGGAGTTTTTGATTCTGTACTGGAACGTGCCGTTCTATTTCGGCGGTACGTCCCTGTTGATTATTGTTGTCGTGGTGATGGATTTCATGGCCCAGGTTCAGGCCCACATGATGTCCCACCAGTACGAAGGTCTCATGCGCAAGGCCAATCTCAAGGGTTATGGCCGCAGCGGTATGATTCGTTGATGCCCCGGCATCCATGGAGTGAGCGATGAAAGTTAGAGCGTCTGTCAAAAAGATGTGCCGCAACTGCAAGGTCGTGCGCCGCAACGGTGTCGTGCGCGTGATCTGCAAGGACCCGCGCCACAAGCAGCGTCAGGGCTGACCCGTCTTGTATCAGCTGTCGGAAAACGTTACAATTCGCGGCTTTTCCGCCGCCGTCTGGAGATTTTGAATGGCACGCATTGCAGGTATCAATATCCCTGTGAACAAGCATGCGGTGATCGCGCTGACGTCGATCTACGGCATTGGCCGCGTTCGCGCGCAGCAAATCTGCGCGGCGGCTGGGATTAAAACTGATAGTAAAATCAAAGACTTGACTGAGGCTGAGATCGAGCAGCTGCGTGCCGAAGTTGGCAAGCACGTGGTCGAAGGCGATCTGCGTCGTGAAGTCTCGATGAACATCAAGCGCCTCATGGATCTGGGTTGCTACCGCGGCATCCGTCATCGCCGTGGTCTGCCGGTTCGTGGTCAGCGCACCAAGACCAACGCCCGTACCCGCAAGGGCCCGCGGCGTCCGATTCGTAAGTAATAATCAGTTCGAGTACAGGAACTCATAGACCTATGGCAAAGGCTCCCGCACGTAGCCGGAAGAAGGCCAAGCGCGTCGTCACCGACGGTGTCGCGCACATCTATTCCTCCTTCAATAACACCATCATTACCATCACCGACCGCCAGGGAAACACGCTGTCCTGGGCGACGTCGGGTGGTTCTGGTTTCCGCGGCTCGCGTAAGAGCACGCCGTTTGCCGCTCAGGTCGCCGCCGAGCGTGCGGGCACTGCCGCGCTGGAATACGGCGTGAAGAACCTGGATGTCGAGGTCAAGGGCCCCGGTCCGGGTCGTGAGTCCGCCGTGCGCGCATTGAACAATGTCGGTTTCCGCATCGCCAACATCACCGATGTGACCCCGATCCCGCACAATGGCTGCCGTCCGCCCAAGCGGCGTCGCGTTTAAGTCAGGAGTAATTCATGGCACGCTATATCGGACCCAAGTGCAAGCTGAGCCGGCGTGAAGGCACCGATCTCTTCCTGAAGAGTCGCGCCCGTTCGCTGGAATCCAAATGCAAACTCGACAAGATCCCCGGTCAGCACGGTGATCGCCGCACCCGCGTCTCCGACTACGGGCTGCAGTTGCGCGAAAAGCAGAAGCTGCGCCGTATCTACGGCGTGCTGGAGCGCCAGTTCCGCAACTACTTCAAGAAGGCGGCGCAGCGCAAAGGCTCCACCGGTGAGAACCTGTTGCAGCTGCTCGAGTGCCGTCTTGATAATGTTGTTTACCGCATGGGCTTCGGCGTCACCCGTTCCGAGGCGCGCCAGCTGGTCAGCCACAAGGCGGTTCTGGTCAACGGCCAGGTGGTGAATATCCCCTCCTATCAGGTCAAGCCTGAGGATCGGATTTCCATCCGCGAAAAGTCCAAGAAACAGGTCCGTATTCAGGATTCCCTGACCATCGCCGAGCAGTTCGGCTTCCCGGAGTGGATCGAGGTGGACGCGAAAAAGATGGAAGGTGTGTTCAAGTCTGTTCCTGAGCGCGCCGACCTGCCTGCCGAGATCAACGAGTCTCTCGTGGTCGAGCTCTACTCCAAGTAATCGGTATCGAGCTTATGTCATCATCGAACAACGCAATGCTGAAACCCCGCCATATCGAGGTCCAGACCATCAACGAGCGTCATGCGCGCGTTGTTCTCGAGCCTCTGGAGCGCGGCTTCGGCCATACGCTGGGCAACGCCCTGCGCCGGATCCTGCTCTCCTCGATCCCCGGCTGTGCCGTGGTCGAGGTCGAGATCGACGGCGTGCTTCACGAGTACACCAGCATCGAGGGTGTGCAGGAAGACGTGGTCGATATCGTGCTGAATCTCAAAGGCCTGGCCATCCGTATGCACAACCGCGACGAGGCCACCCTGACCCTCAGCAAGAAGGGCCCGGGTGTGGTCACGGCCGGGGATATCCAGGTGGATCACGATATCGAAATCGTGAATCCGGAGCACGTAATCGCGCACCTGACCAAGAACGGCGACCTCAAGATGAGCCTCAAGGTGGCTCGCGGCGTCGGCTACCTGCCGGCTTCCGCCCGCCGTTCCACCGAGGTCGAGGAACGTCCCATCGGCTCGCTGCTGGTGGATGCCAGTTTCAGCCCGATCGTGCGCGTCGCGTACAACGTCGAGACGGCTCGCGTCGAGCAGCGCACCAATCTCGACAAACTGGTCATCGATCTGGAGACCGACGGCACCGTCGATCCCGAGGCAGCCATTCGCCGTTCCGCCACTATCCTCCAGCAGCAGCTCGCGGTATTCGTCGACCTGCAGGGTGGGGAAGAGGCCCAGCCCGAGACCCACGAGGCGGAGATCGATCCGATCCTGCTGCGTCCGGTGGACGATCTCGAGCTGACGGTGCGGTCTGCCAACTGCCTGAAGGCGGAGAATATTTTCTATATCGGTGATCTGATCCAGCGCACCGAGGTCGAGCTGCTCAAGACCCCTAACCTGGGCAAGAAGTCGCTCACCGAGATCAAAGATGTCCTGGCCTCGCATGGACTTTCGCTGGGTATGCGCCTGGAAAACTGGCCGCCCGCGGGTCTGAAAAAAGAAGAGAAGGCCCGGGCCTGACTGTACTGAGGGAAATGACATGCGTCACCGCAAGATTGGTCGTCAACTAAGCCGTAACAGCAGTCACCGCAAGGCGACCCTGCAGAGTCTGGCCGTTTCGCTGCTGCGTCACGAAGCCATCAAGACCACGCTGCCCAAGGCCAAGGAACTGCGCCGCGTCGCCGAGCCGCTGATCACCATGGCCAAGGAGGACGCCGTCCACAAGCGTCGTGTGGCCTTCTCGCGCCTGCGCGACAAGGACGTGGTCAAGAAGCTGTTCGACGAGCTGGGTCCTCGCTACAAGGCGCGCCCCGGTGGTTACCTGCGCATCCTGAAGTGCGGTTTCCGTCCGGGTGACAATGCCCCCATTAACCGACGAGAAGGCCATGCACGCGCCAGCCAGCCAGGGCGGCATCTGGATTCCCGTGAACGGGAACAACGCTCGCGTAGCCTAGGCGACGCTGACGGGGCTACTGGTCCCGAACGTGTTGTATCGCTTAAACACACACCACAGAGGATTTGAACATGTTCAAGCGTATTGCCAAGACGGCCGCCGCCGCTGTGGTCTCTTTTGGCCTGATGGGCGTTGCCCACGCCGAGGTCAAAGAGATCAACGGTGCTGGTGCGACCTTCCCGTACCCCGTGTACTCCAAGTGGGCCGAAGCCTATAACAAGGCGACCGGTGTCAAGTTCAACTACCAGGCCATCGGTTCCGGTGGCGGCATCAAGCAGATCAAGGCCAAGACCGTTGATTTCGGTGCCTCCGACGCGCCTCTGAAGGCAGCGGAACTGGACAAGGCCGGTCTGATGCAGTTCCCCATGATCATGGGCGGCGTTGTGCCGGTCGTGAACGTGCCCGGTCTGAAGGCCGGCAAGCTGCACCTCGACGGTACGACCCTGGCTGACATCTTCCTGGGCAAGATCAAGCGCTGGAACGACAGCCGCATTGCTGCGCTGAACAAGGGCGTGAGCCTGCCCAACGAGGCCATCACTGTCGTGCATCGTTCCGACGGTTCCGGCACCACCTTCATCTACACCAACTACCTGACCAAGGTCAGCAAGGCCTGGGCCGACAAGGTCGGCAACAACAAGGCCGTCAGCTGGCCCGTCGGTGTGGGTGGTAAGGGCAACCAGGGTGTGGCCGCCTACGTGAACCGCATCAAGGGTTCCATCGGCTACGTCGAGTATGCCTATGCCCTGCAGAACAAGATGACCTACGTGCTGCTGAAGAACCGTGCCGGTCACTATGTTGCCCCGACCTCCGAGAACTTCCAGGCCGCTGCTGCCGGCGCCGATTGGAAGAACGCTCCGGGTTACTACATGGTGCTGACCGATCAGCCTGGCGCCAAGTCCTGGCCGATCACCGGTGCCAGCTTCATCCTGGTCTACAAGACCCAGACGAAGCCTGAGGTTGCCAAGGCCGTGCTGAAGTTCTTCGACTGGTCCTATCATCACGGCCAGAAGATGGCCGAGCAGCTGGACTACGTCCCGATGCCCGCCGCCGTCGTGAAGATGGTTGAGGATACCTGGGCTAAGGAACTGCACGGTACCGACGGCAAGGCCGTGTGGACCGCCAGCATGATGCAGAACTAAGCCATTCATTGGACAGATGACTGTATCAGGGATGATTGCTAGACTTGCCGGCCCGGGCTTTGTCCGGGCCGGCATTTCCACGAAGTCCTGTAATCTGTGAGGTAGTTATGAGCGCAGCAGGCGAGGCTATAGCCAAAGAGCTCGCGTCACCGACAGGCAAGGCACAGGCCGCGGGTGACTGGCTGTTCAAGGGCATTTCCTGGTTTTTTGCGATCCTCGTCCTGGTTACCCTGCTCGGCATCATCGTGATGCTGGCGCACGGGTCGATGCCTGCGTTCGAGAAGTTCGGCTTTTTCAAGTTTTATACGTCGGAGGAGTGGAATCCTGCGACATCGGTTTTCGGCGGACTGTCACCGATCGTTGGGACGCTGGTTTCGTCCCTGATTGCCCTGATCATCGGTCTGCCGGTCAGTTTTGGTATCGCGCTGTTCATCACCGAACTCGCCCCGGAGTGGCTTAAGCGCCCCGTGGGCACGGCGATCGAACTGCTGGCTGCGATTCCCAGTATCATCTACGGCATGTGGGGGCTGTTCATCTTTGCGCCCTTTTTCGCCGACCATATTCAACCGATTTTGACCGACCTCTTCGGTGACCTCCCGCTTATCGGCCCTATGTTCCAGGGGCCGCCGATCGGGATCAGCGTGTTCACGGCCGGCATTATTCTCTCGATCATGATCATCCCCTTCATCGCCTCGGTGATGCGTGACGTGTTCGAGATCGTCCCTGAAGTACTCAAGGAATCGGCCTACGGCATCGGCTGCACCACCTGGGAGGTGGTCTGGCGTGTGGTGCTGCCCTATACCAAGATCGGTGTGGTCGGCGGCATCATGCTGGGGTTGGGTCGGGCGCTGGGCGAGACCATGGCGGTCACCTTCGTGATCGGCAACGCGCATGATCTGCACGCCTCACTGTTCATGCCCGGTAACTCGATTGCTTCGACCATCGCCAACGAATTCACCGAGGCGGATGGCGAGCTTTATACCTCTTCGCTGATCGCGCTTGGTCTGATGTTGTTCATCATCACCTTCATCGTGCTGGCGATTTCCAAGCTGCTGCTGCTCAAACTGGCCTCCAGCCAGGAAGGCAAACGGTCCTGAGGTATTTGACGTGATCAATATCTACACACGACGCAAGGCCGTTAACGTCATTAATTTGACGGCTTCCATGGCGACGACCCTGTTCGGGCTGTTCTTTCTTGCCTGGCTGCTGTGGGTTCTGGTGAGCCAGGGCATCGGCCACCTGGACCTGCAGGTGTTTACCCAGAACACACCTGGCCCGGGTACCGCGGGTGGCGGCATCAAGAATGCGTTGGTTGGCAGTATTCTGCTTACGGTCGTCGGGGTTCTGATCGGCACGCCGATCGGTATTTTCGCCGGGACGTATCTCTCCGAATATGGTCGAGCTGCCAAGATCTCTCCGGTAATTCGCTTCATCAACGACATCCTGCTCAGCGCCCCGTCCATCGTCATCGGCGTGTTCGTTTACGAGATCGTCGTGGTGACCATGGGGCACTTCTCGGGCTGGGCCGGTTCGGTCGCTTTGGCGATTATCGTCATCCCCGTGGTGGTGCGTACCACGGAAGACATGATGCGCCTGGTGCCGGACCATATGCGGGAAGCCGCCGCCGCCCTGGGTGCGCCGCAATGGAAGGTGATCATCAAGATCGTCTACAAGGCGGCGCGCAGCGGCATCATGACGGGCATTATCCTGGCCGTTGCACGGATCAGCGGCGAGACGGCGCCTTTGCTGTTCACCGCGCTGAATAACCAGTTCTGGACCACCAACATGAACCAGCCGATGGCGAATCTGCCGGTCATGATCTTCGACTATGCTATGAGTCCTTACACCAACTGGCAGGAACTGGCCTGGGTTGGCGCATTGTTGATTACGGCGAGCGTGCTGGCACTTAATATTTTTGCGCGCATCTTCCTGAGGCCGCATAAGTGAAAGATGGGGACGATATGACCATGAACTACGACCAGACTGACGCAGGCCGCCAGGGCATCTCGCTGGATGTCAGCAGTGCCGCCGCGCATGCGGCCAACAAGCCTGCACGCAGGACGGGGGGCAATACCGCCCCGGTCGAGATCCAGAATCCGAAGCTTGAGGTCAACAACCTCAATTTCTTCTACGGGAAATATCATGCCCTGTTCGATATTTCCATGAAGATCCCGGAAAAGCAGGTCACCGCCTTCATCGGGCCTTCCGGTTGCGGCAAGTCCACGCTGCTGCGTACCTTCAACCGTATCTACAACCTCTATCCTGAGCAGAACGCGACCGGCGAGATCCTCATGGACGGCCGCAACATCCTCGACAAAAAAGAGGACGTCAACCTGCTGCGCGCCAAGATCGGCATGGTGTTCCAGAAACCGACGCCGTTCCCGATGAGCATCTACGACAACATCGCCTTCGGCGTGCGCCTGTACGAACGCCTGTCCCGTCCGTTGATGGACGAACGCGTCGAGTGGGCCCTCAAGAAGGCCGCGCTTTGGGATGAGGTCAAGGATATTCTCAAGCAAAGCGGTACGGCCCTGTCAGGCGGGCAGCAGCAGCGTCTTTGTATCGCGCGCGCGATCGCGGTCAAGCCCGACGTGGTGCTGCTGGACGAACCCGCATCCGCGCTCGACCCCATCTCGACCCTGAAGATCGAAGAGCTCATCTACGAACTCAAGAACGACTACACCATCGCCATCGTGACCCACAACATGCAGCAGGCGGCGCGCGTATCCGATTACACCGCCTTCATGTATCTGGGCAAACTGATCGAGTTCAACGACACCAACACCCTGTTCACCAATCCCGGCACCAAGCAGACCGAAGACTACATTACCGGCCGGTTTGGTTGATTTATTGGTAAGGCGTTAGCGGCGTGAGGAGTGAGGCGTAACAGTCGCTCCTCGCTCCGAGTCGACTGCAAGCCTGGGCTGCGAGGCAACCTCGGCCAGCCACAACTTGGGCAACGTCGAGTTGTACACCGGCCCATAAGGTGTAAGCTGGGTTTATATCCCCCTTACACCTGTCTCCTTACGCCTCACCACCATCATGATCGTCATCTGTTCCGATTTCGGTATCGGTTATGTCTACGAGTTTCCGCCCGGGAGCGTTTTTTTGTGCGTCGTCGATCCCGGCGTCGGTACGCAGCGCCGGGCGGTGATTCTGGAAGCGGACGGCCGTTGGTTCGTGGGGCCGGGAAACGGGCTGTTCGACATCATCGCGCGAAGAGCAACCACCGCACGCTGGTGGGAGATCGCGCCATCCGATGCGGCTATCTCAAATACCTTTCATGGTCGCGACCTGTTTGCACCGGCGGCGGCCGCGCTGGCGCGCGACACCGTGCCGGGTGAAGCCTGTGAGGCACCAACGGACGCCGGGGCATGGCCGGATGATCTGCTGGAGGTGGTCTACATCGATCACTACGGCAACTGCATGAGCGGTCTGCGCGGAACATCGATCTCAACGACCCAAACCGTCGAATGCAACGGTCGATTGCTGCGTTATCGGCGGACCTTTGCGGAAGGGGAGAAGGGTGAGCCCTTCTGGTACGTGAATGCCAACGGCCTGGTCGAATTTGCGGTCAATCAACAGCGCGCTGCGGATGTTATGGGATTGGACATCGGTGCGTTGTTCAGGATCGTCGAATAATTGACAGTTATCCGATTCATTTCAAGCTTTTCTTGGCTTTTCAAAGCCTTATCACAATTCAAGCACATTCTTTAATTAGAGAACCCTGTTTGACATGGCGTCACCGCTTTGTCATTGTGCGCGCGCAACCCATAAAACTGATTAGAAATCAGTAAATTAGCCAATTCTTATAAACCGCTTCCTTGTCTGGAGGATCGATTGATGCATAAGACGTTCAAGCGTTCGCTGCTTGCCCTCTCGGTGATGGGTGCGCTCGCTGCCTCGGGGACCGCATACGCAACCAACGGTTATTTCTCCAACGCCTATTCCACCAGCAACCTTGGTCTTGCCGGTGCGGGCGTAGCCATGCCGGAAGACGCCATGGCCGCTTCCATGAACCCGGCCGGTATGGTGGATGTCGGCAGCCAGTTCGACCTGAGTGTCGGCCTGTTCGCACCGAACCGTAAGTATTCGACCACGGGTAGCCCGATTCCTGCCGATGCAATCACCGGCTGTGGTGCCGCCTGTCCCGTGGTGCTCGGTGGCGGTGCTACCGGTAACCAGAGCATTACCAGCAAGACCGAGCAGGGCGATATCTCCGGCGTCTTTATCATCCCCGGGCTCGGCTTCAACCAGATGATCGGCAACGACCAGGCCATCGGCGTGTCCATGTACGGCAACGGCGGCATGAACACCAAGTACAAGGGTGGCCAGGCGACCATGCCTGATGGTGCGGGTAATGCCGTGCTGCTGCCCGGCACCTTCGGCGCCGGCACCACGGGTGTGGACCTGTCCCAGCTGTTCCTGAACGTGTCCTACTCCCAGAAGCCGACCAACAACTTCTCCTGGGGTGTGAGCCTGATTTACGCCTACCAGCTGTTCGATGCCTACGGCCTGGGCAATTTCGCCGGTTACTCTGCGCATCCGCAGTATGTCAGCAACAACGGCTACGACAACTCCTCCGGCTTCGGCGTCAACGTCGGTATCCTGTATGACTTCGGTCCGGCGACCCTGGGCGTGATGTACCAGCCGCAGATCACCATGTCCAAGTTCTCCCAGTACAAGGGCCTGTTCGCCGACGGGGGCAGCTTCGACATCCCGGCAACCTACGCGATTGGTGCGACCTTCAAGAACGTCGGTCCGGGTAAGCTCACCGCCGAGGTACAGCAGATCGACTACAGCCAGGTTAAGGCGCTCAAGAATGGCGTTGGCCCGCTGCTGACTTCCTGTACGGCGGGTGCAACCGGCGGTACCGGCAGCGGCTGTCTGGGTGCTTCCAACGGTGCCGGCTTCGGCTGGAGCGACATGACCATCTACAAGATCGGTTACCAGTGGGCCACCAGCGCCAACTGGACCTGGCGCGTGGGTTACAGCCATGGCAACGATCCGGTGCCGGGCGGTCAGGATGTGCTGTTCAATATTCTGGCCCCGGGAACCATCGAGGATCACCTGACCTTCGGTTTCAGCAAGAAGCTCTCGCCGACCAGCGGCTTCAACTTCGCGGCCATGTATGCGCCGGAGTCCAAGAAGTCGGGCACCAACCCCTTCTCCGGCAATGTGCAGAAAGTCACCGTCAAGATGGATCAGTTCCAGCTTCAGGGTGGCTACACCATGCGCTTCTAAATCGGCGCGTGTAGTATCAAGGGGGCCATGGTGACATGGCCCCTTTTTTCTCCGGAAATCGTTGGGTGCTAACGAATATGAGAACGATGAAAACAACATTGTCAAAGGTACTGGCTGTAACCGCACTGCTGATGTTCATGGGTGCGGCGCATGCGGCCGATAAGCTCAAGCCGTACGTGCTCGGTTCGCAAGGGCCGGGAGACCTCACGACCAAGGTCAACCAAGTCAAGAGCGCACTCACCTCGAACGGATTTCGTATTGTCGGCAGTTTTTCGCCTTTCAAGGATGCCGAAGTGATCGTGGTCACCAATAACACCCTGCTTGCCGATGCCGCCAAGAGCGAGCGCGGCGGTTATGCGGCGGTGATGCGTGTGGCCGTGACCAAGGTGGGCGATCAGATTCAGGTGGCCTACCAGAATCCCGTCTATTTCCAGTACGCCCTGCATGTAAAGGGCGACCTGAAGCCGGTGGCTGCTGCGCTTGGCAAGGCCCTGGGCGATCAGGAGACCTTCGGTGCCAAGGGTGAGACACCGGACGACCTGGAAGACTACCACTACACCTTCGGCATGGAGTACTTCGAAGACGTTTATCGGCTGGCGAGCTATTCCAGTCATGCGAAGGCCGTCGCCGCGGTGGAGAAGGGCATGGCCGCTCATGCGGGCGGTGCCTACAAGGTCTTCAAGCTGGATATTCCGGGTACCAACGACACTCTGTTCGGCGTGATGCTCAAGCAGGGCCCGAAGGGCGACAAGTACGCCGACCTGGGTTTCCAGATGGGCGTGGTGAACTTCAACAAGCTCAAGGGCAATGCCTACCTGCCGTATCCGGTTCTGGTACGTGGTGGCAAGGTTGAGTCCCTGCATATGCGGTTCTGGATGGCCGTCAACTTCCCCGATCTGAAGATGATCGGTTCCAACAGCTTCATGACACTGATGCCATCGCCGGATGCCATGAAGAATGCCCTCACCAAGATGGCCGGCGGAACCGTTGAAAATAACGCAACGTTCTGATCCTGCGGACAATCGGTGAATCAGAAGACCCCGCTCCGGCGGGGTTTTCTTTTTGGGGCCTATCCCTGAGAATTCCGCAATACCGAAAGGTTTTTGCGAGGCGCATTCAACCGGTTACAAATATGAAATCGATTAAAGTCACCAATCTCGGCGAAATCCGCAACGAGCTGAACAAGTACAAGCGCGGCAGGAAGCTCGACATCCACCAGTTCAATCAGATAGCCCGTCTGGCCTGGTTGGGGAAGGTCGCGCTGCAGCCTCTGGATCCCGAGGATCCCGAGTGCAAGTCCCTGCTGGTGTATGTGGACTATCCAGACGAACTGGCCGGCCACTACCTGAATACCGACCAGGAACTGCTCGGCCACATGATTATTGTCGACGGCCAGCAGGGCGAGGCGCTGATCGAGATTCTGCGCAGCGGGGTTCAGGAGCGCGCGTCGCTTTACGAGGAATTGAGCCGCAGCGATTTTTATTTCCGTCATTTCTACAAGTCCGAGGACGATTCAGGCAACGCGGACGGAGAATAACGGGCGACGGTGCTGTAGATGCAAGACGCCCGCTGGATCGCCCTGGGCGGTTGTTCCCCCGCCGACCTGCACGCGACCTACACAGGGCTTGCCGATGCGCAGGCCGATGATGCACCGCCCATCGTGATCTGGGCGCGTCCCGATACACCCCACCTGTCACTGGGCGCCAGCCAATCGGCCGCCGGCGAGTTGGATTTGGGCGCCTGTCGCCGGGACGGGATTCCCGTTATTCAGCGCCCTCTGGGCGGGGGCACCGTCTGGGTGGATGCCGGACAATCCTGTTTTTTCCTCATCTTCCCGCGTCATGCTGCCCCGCGGCGTCATGAGAATCTGTTTGCCGCCTGTCTGGAGGCAGTGGCCGAGGCATTGGGGCCGCTGGGGCTTCGGGTGCATCGACAAGGTGTCCAGGACCTCTGGTTCGGTGAACGCAAGATCATGGGGAGCGGGGCGGCGACCATTAATCGCAGCATGGTATTCGGTGCCAGCTTCCTGAGGCATTTCCCTGACGAGCGCTTTGCGCGCTACATTCGCACCCCGAGCCGCGGTTTCGGGCGATGGTTGCGGGCGGCGCTGCGCGCCGGCATGACGGACCTCGAGCGAGCCGGACTGCGAGCCCGGGACGACGCGCTGGAACACGCACTGAAAAAAGCCTTGGAACAGCGGTTCGGCTGGCGGTTTCGTTCAGACGGGCCTACGGCGGCCGAGCACGAAAAGATTGCGGAAGCCGGCGACGAGCTGCTGCCCGACCTGTCGGACACCGAACGCCGTCTGGTGCCATACGGGATCAAGGTCAGCGCCGGCCAGTATGTGCTGGAGGGCGAGGTGGCCGACTGTGGCCGGCTGCGTCTTTGGGTACGCGGCGAACGACTGGTACGCCTGGTCGGCACGGAATGGACCTGGCGCGCGGCATTTCGGCGGATGGCCGGAGCACCGCTCGCGCATGCATCGATATCAAAAATACTTGCCGAAGCCGGGATGACGCCGACCGACGTGGAGCGTGTCCTGGCCGGTATCGAGACCTTGTTGCAGGGAACCGGAATTCAGTTATGACAGAACCGACAATCGAAAAACGCCTCAAGCGCAAGTTCATCCTGATGACGGCTGATGCGCAGATGCGTGAGCGCATCGCCGATCTGGTGCCGGCCGACTGGGAGATGGCGGTGGTTACCGATCTGGACGACATCGGCGCCTGGAGCGAGGTGCTGCTGCATCGTTTCATCCTGATCGACCTGGATGAAATCGATGCCTTCGATCCGCTGGACGTGGTGCGTGTGTTGCGTCGCCAGCATCAGATCAATACCCCGCTGTTCTGTTTCGGGGGCGACGAGGATATTCAGGATGAAATGCGGCTGGCCCGGGCGGACCGTTTCTTTACGCGGGAGGAGATGCTGGAGATGCTGCCGCGTTTCTTCGAGCAGTATCAGTGGGGAGAATAAAGGTCAGAGTGCTGAGTGCTGAGGCGTGGGGGAAAAGGCTGCGCCTCACCCCTTACGCCTCACCCCTCACTGCAGAATTACCCGATCCAGGCGTGCTCTGTGACGTCGATACGGACGTCCTGGGTGAAGTTCTCGCCGTTACCCTCGATCGTTAGCACGCCGATGCGGGTACCCGCGTTGTCGTAGCTGAACTTGCAGTCGAAGGTGCCGGGCAGGTTTACGGAACCTTCGCACAGGACCTTGCCCTCGGCCTCGAAACGGGCCTTGGCGGTGCCGGAGCCGTTCAGCAGCGCCTGCAGACGGAATTCCTGGTTCACCGGCCGGCGGTAGACTTCCGGATCGCGGTTGGCGTTGTACTGGAGGTTGTTCAGCTTAATCATCTTGACCAGTTTCATTTGTGTAATCCCCTCCGGGCTCAGGATCAGATTCTTGAGTGACTTTGGTCGCCAAAAATTGAGCTGCGCATGATACCCTATTTCGTTAACTCTGCGTAATGCGGCATAACCCTTTGGGAAAGTCTGGTTTATTGTCCCGTTCGTCTCTGAACTTCACCCTTCGCGTTGGCCTAAGACATAACTTCTGCCGATGTATTCAGACTTTCCGCGGCACAGGGGTGTGCCGCGCGCAAATCAAACACGTAAGTGTTTGATTTGGCGGAGGTGGGTCCGGATATGCGCCGGGCCCACCGTGCGCTGATCAAGTCCGGGTAGACTTGATCAGCGCTTTCTCGAAAAACCCAATGAAAAATTCCACTCATGGATAAGGACGAACGACTGGCCGAGCGCTTCGAGCAGGCCGATGAACAGATCGCCGAGTTGGAATCCAGCCTGCGGGAAGACCCCGCGCCCGAATTGTCGGCCCTGCTGGATGCGGCCATGCCCGTCGTGCTGCTGTTGCTGCGCGCCTATGCCGAACACGCCGGCAAGCCGGTGGTCGCCAGCGACGATGCGCTGGAGGTGTTCAAGTCGTTCGTGAAGGGCGATCCCAGCCTGAATGCGGTGCGGGACAACATCCGCGAACTGGTCTACTACCGCAACTGCCTTGCCATGGACCGGGCAGATGCCCTGCCGGCGGCACCGGAGCGCATGGTGGTCCACACCCTGCGCCATCTGTATTTCTATCTGCACTCACGTTGTGAACAAGAGAAGCGTTTTTCATGAAAAAACTGATCAACCGCCTGCGTGGCGTCGAGCAGGACGCCATCCAGAAGCCGGTCGCCGGTGACGCGCCGTTCTACCTGCCCCAGGGGCGTGAAATCGAGATCTTCGAGGCGGCCTACGCCAAGCGCCTGCCGGTGATGCTCAAGGGGCCGACCGGTTGCGGCAAGACCCGTTTTCTCGAATACATGGCCCACCGCCTGGGCCGGCCGCTGGTCAGCGTGGCCTGTCACGAGGACCTGACCAGTTCTGACCTGGTCGGGCGTTTTTTGCTGGAGGGCGATGAGACCGTCTGGCAGGACGGCCCCCTGACCCGTGCCGTCAAGGAAGGCGCCATCTGCTATCTGGACGAGATCGTCGAGGCGCGCACCGACACCACGGTCGTGATCCACCCGCTCACCGACCACCGCCGGGTTCTGCCGCTGGAAAAGAAAAGCCAGTTCATCGAGGCGCACGACGACTTCATGCTGGTCATTTCCTATAACCCCGGCTACCAGACCGTGCTCAAGGACCTCAAGCCCTCGACCAAGCAGCGCTTCGTGGCCATTCCCTTCGACTATCCGGACGAGGAGCTGGAGCGCAAGATCGTGGCCGGCGAATCCGGCTGCAACCGTCCCGAGCTGGTGGAAAAGCTGGTCGCTGCCGGACGCAAGGCGCGCGCCCTCAAGGACCACGGCCTGCAGGAGGCCACCTCCACCCGCGCACTGACCTATGCCGCCGAGCTGATGAATGCCGGGCTGGAGCCGCTGGAGGCCTGCCGCGCGGCGATGATCAATCCCATCACCGACGATCCGGAGCTGATCGAGGCCCTGGAGGAGATTGTCCAGGCCCATTTCGGGCAGCCTGAAACCGAACAGGCATAGGCGGTTTGCACGGCGTATGACCCCCGAGGAGATCCTGGTCGAGATCGAGCAGGTGCTCGTGCACCTGGAACAGATCAGCTTCGTGGCGCACCGCGACGCCAAGGAAGCCCTCGAATCGCTTGAATCCATCGACCCGGCCGACCGGCTGTATTGGCTGGAGACCGCGCGCGATCTGTTCTTCCACGACCGCGAAGCGGGCAAGGCCTTCATGCGCGGCACCCCCGCGCTGGCGGCGGCCATGCCCGCCCTGCGCCCGTGGGTGGACCAGGCCAGGGCGTTTTCGCAATGGGTCAATTCCTGGCGTGCCCTGGCCGGCTTCATGGCGCAGGCGGGCGAAGTGTCTCGGGCCTGGGGCGAGTCCGGCGAGCAACGCTGGTACGAGATCGGCCTGCGCTGGCTGAAACGTTCCGTGGAGGACGCACGCGCCTACTTCGAGGTGGCCTACACGGATTTGGGCGGCGAGGACGGCCTCGAGGGGCTGGAGCGGCTGATCGAGCCGGCCGAACGCCTGTTCGACGAGCGCGGCCTGCCGCTGGATGTCTACCTGGAAGGTGCATTGATCGCCCGCAACCTGGTCGGCTACGACGGCATCGAGTCCTGGGCGCGGCGCGGGGCGGACATCCTGCAGGCGGGGCGGGCCCGGGGCGAGGCGTTTTTCAAGCTGGAAAGCGAAGAGAGCCTGCGCCTGCTGCTGGACGGGCTGCAAGGCTACCGTCCGCGCGGTCATACGCGCCTGCTGCAACTGCTGCTGCTCGCCTGGTATAACGAGCATATTCCTATGGCCGACAGCGCTTGGCGTCCCGGGCGCGGGCGCCCCATGGTCGATACGGATGGCCGCCAGCTGTACCTGCCGGCAGTGCTGGGCGACCGCGAGGAGACCATCGTCGCCGTCCTGCATGCCGCCGGCCACCTGCGTTTCGATACCTACTGCCGCGAGGACATCGAGGCCCTGTTCGCCCGGGTCGGCATGGCGCATCCGCCGCTGGATGCCGATCAGCGCATCACCTGGCGTCCCCTGTACGCGCATTTCGAGGAACGCATGTTCCGCTTCCAGGTGCTGTTCGACCTGTGCGAGGACCTGCGTGTCGACGCGCGCATTGGTGCCCTGATCCCCGGCTACCTCACCCGCGCCCTGCGTCTGGCCCGGCATGCCCCGGTACCGGAAGGTGCCGCCGGTACCTATTTCCGGTTTGCCCTGGCGGCCTTGCAGGCGCTGGTCGAAGGGGAGGGGCTGGATGCACGGCTGCAGCCGCTGTTGAGCGAGGCTGCGCGCGTTAGCGATGCCTTCGACGTGGCGAACCGCCTGTTCGAGGACGATGCCTTTCCGCCGCTGGACATCGCGCAGCGCGAGGCCTGCTATCTGCCCGGGCACGGTTTCAACACCAGCCTGCCGGTGTACCCGCGCGCGCGCCATGGCGAGGCCAGGTACAGCCAGGACGCCGACGCCCATGCCGAAAACCGGGCCGAGAAGGAAAAACAGCAGCAGGAACAGCCGCTCAGCGCGCCGGAGATGCAGCAGAACGACCCCGACCCGGACATCAACGTCCCGCAGGAGAACACCTCCGGCAGCGGCGGGCGCATCGGAGTGGGTATTCCCATGCCCGCGCGCACGGTCAGCCAGCGCGGCGCGCGCCGGGAAGAGCGGACCGACGGCATCCCCTATCCGGAATGGGACTACCGCGAACAGCGCTATATCGCCGACTGGGCGCGGGTGCAGGAGCGGCGGCTGGAGGACATGGAGCCGGCCCGCGCCGAGAGCCTGCTGGCGCAGCACGCCGGTGCCCTGAAGCGCCTGCGCCGTGCGCTGGAAATGCAGCGTCCCTCGCGCATGGCGCCGCTGCGCCGCCAGATCGAGGGCGACGAGCTGGATATGGAAGCGACCATCAGCTACGTCGCCGAAAAACGCGCCGGACTGTCGCCCAAGCCCTACATCTACCGCCGCCGGCAGGTGGAGCACCGCGACACCGGGGTGTTGCTGCTGGCCGACCTGTCGACCTCGATCATGGCGCGCCATCCGAAGGGGCAGGGCAAGATCATCGACCGCCTGCGGGCCGGGATGCTGATGTTCGCCGAGGCGATCAACGACGTGGGCGACGAACATGCCATCTGCGGGTTCGCCTCCAAGCACCACGACAACGTGAACTACTACGTGCTCAAGGACTTCGACGAGAACCTGACTGCCGACGTCCGGGCCCGCATCGCCGCCGCCTCGGGCCGGCTGGCCAGCCGCATGGGGGCGGCGATCCGCCATTCCCTGCATCGGCTGGGTTCGGTCTCCGCCCAGCACCGCCTGCTGCTGATCCTTTCCGACGGCCGGCCCGCCGACTACGATGACGGTGGCGACAGCCGTTACCTGCACGAAGACACGCGCATGGCCATGAAGGAGGCTATCGACGCCGGCGTGCATCCGTTTTGCATTACGCTGGATCCCTCCGGCAGCGAATATCTGCCGGCCATTTTCGGGCACGGGCACTACACCATTCTGGACAACGTCGACGAACTGCCGGCCAGGCTGCCGGAGATTTATTTGCGGTTAAGGCGGTAAGGTTGGGTTTTGTTGTTATGGGGATTCGTATAGATATGCCCAGAGCTTGAATTTCGCGCTCTTGGGGTTGGCAGTTCTTTGTCTAACGCATTCACACAGCGCGAGGTACTTTCTCTTGCGTGCCCAAGAGAAAGTACCCAAAGAGAAGGGCACCCCACCGCCTTGGCCCTGCGGGCTTCCCTCGCCACCGCTGACTTGCGACGGGTCGGTTCGACACGACGTCCTGTCGTGACGAACCTCAGCCCGGCGTCCCTGCCGGGCTGACCCTGCGAGCCATCGGCTGCTCGGCAAGGCGGGACGGGGAAGTTGGTAAGACGTGAAACGTGAGGGATGAGGCGAAAAGGCATGTCCCCTCCTTACGCCTTACTCCCAACCCCTCACGCAGAAGGTCCCCGTCGGCCGCGCCCGGAACGCCCCGCATTGGACTGACCAGGAGCCGTCAGGGCGCGTGAGGGATCACGCGCGTCGCCCGTCTTTGGACAAGCAAAGAAAATGAACTCGTGCGGTGCGAATACGTTAGATAAAAATCTTGGCCTCAAAACGCACGAAACAAATCCACAAACATGTCTGACTATCGATGCCTATCTATCATTAACAACTTATCCACACCCTACTCACATACCATGCACAACAATTCCCACGGGTTGTCCCTCGTCGCGGCCGTCGCGTTGGGCTAACATTGGCCTTGGAGAGAGGTAGCGATTGAATGGTGCAAACCGCCGGTAAGCAGACGTCGTATCCGCGTCTGGACGAACTCAAGATTCCGCCGCATTCCATAGAGGCCGAGCAGGCCGTGCTGGGCGGCCTGATGCTGGACAACGCCGCCTGGGATCAGGTGGCGGACCGTGTGGTCGAAGCGGACTTTTACCGCCAGGATCATCGCCTGATCTTCCGCGCCATCGCCGATCTCGCCGAACGCAGCGAACCCTTCGACGTGGTCACGCTCTCAGAACGCCTCGCCCAGTACGACCTGCCCGAGCACTTCGGCGGCCTCGCCTATCTGGGGACGCTGGCCAACGAAACCCCCAGTGCCGCCAATATCCGCGCCTACGCCGACATCGTGCGCGAACGCTCGGTGCTGCGGCAGCTGATCAGCGTCAGCACCGACATCGCCGACAGCGCCTTCAATCCGGAGGGGCGCGACACACGCGAGCTGCTGGACGACGCCGAGCGCAAGATCTTCGAGATCGCCGAGCGCGGCGCGCGCGCCAAGCAGGGGTTCCGCGACATCAAGTCGCTGATGAAGACCACCGTCGACCTGATCGATTTCCTGTGCCAGCAGGACAGCCCGATCACCGGCTTGGCGACCGGGTACGAGAAGTTCGACGAGATGACCTCGGGGTTGCAGAAAAGCGACCTGGTGATCGTGGCCGGGCGCCCGTCCATGGGCAAGACCAGTTTCGCGATGAATATCGCCGAGTACGCGGCGCTCAAGCACAAGCAGCCGGTCGCCATCTTCAGTATGGAGATGCCCGGCGAGCAGATCTCGCTCAGGCTGCTGTCGTCCATGGGGCGCATCGACCAGAAGCGGCTGCGTTCCGGTCAGCTCAACGATGCCGACTGGAGCAAGCTGACCAGCACCATGACGCTGTTCACCCAGTCGCCGCTGTTCATCGACGACAGCCCGGCGCTCACTCCGGCGGAACTGCGTGCCCGTGCGCGCCGCCTGGCGCGCGAGCATGGCCAGCTGGGGCTGATCGTGGTCGACTACCTGCAGCTCATGCAGGTACCGGGAACGCGCGAGAACCGGGCCACCGAGATCTCCGAGATCTCGCGCTCGCTCAAGGCGCTGGCCAAGGAGCTCAACGTCCCGGTCATCGCCCTGTCGCAGCTCAACCGCTCCCTGGAGCAACGCCCCAACAAGCGCCCGGTGATGTCGGACCTGCGCGAATCGGGCGCCATCGAGCAGGACGCCGACCTCATCGTGTTCATCTACCGCGACGAGGTCTACAACGAAGACACCCCGGACAAGGGCAAGGCCGAGATCATCATCGGCAAGCAGCGTAACGGTCCCATCGGCACCGTCAGTCTCACCTTCCTCGGACAGTACACCCGCTTCGAGAACTACATTCCCGAGGTCGTCACCAGTTCCGGCTTCGCATGAAGCGTCAGGCGCTCGCCCGCATCGACCTTGGCGCCCTGCGCCATAACCTCCGCCGCGTGCGCAGCTGCGCGCCGGATTCCCGCGTAATGGCTGTCATCAAGGCCGAGGCCTACGGGCACGGCATGCTGCCGGTGGCGCAGGCCCTGTCGGATGCGGATGCCTTTGCCGTTTCCTGCGTGGAGGAGGCACAGGCGCTGCGCGAGGCGGGTTTTGCGCAGCGCATCGTCTGCCTGCAGGGCGTGCAGGGAAGCGATGAGCTTATGCAGGCCGCACGTCACGATATCGAGTTCACCGTCCATCAGGAAAGCCATCTGCAGTTGCTGGAAGACAGCTCGCTGCCCCGGCCGGTCACGCCCTGGCTCAAGATCGACACCGGCATGCACCGGCTCGGATTCCGCCCCGAACGTGCGGCCGAACTTCATGCCCGCCTCGCCGCCATGACCCAGGTGCGTGGACCGGTGCCGGTCATGACCCATCTGGCATGCGCCGACGACCGCGAGGACGACACCACCGCCCTGCAGGTCGAACGCTTCGACCAGGCGATCACGGGGCTGGATACGGAACTGAGCATCGCCAATTCGGCAGGAGTTCTCGGCTGGCCGGATACCCTGCGTGACTGGGTGCGTCCCGGCATCATGCTTTACGGCAGTTCGCCGTTTCTGGGCGGACGGGCCGCTGATGACGGCCTGCGCCCGGTGATGACTCTCAGCGCGCCGCTGATCGCCGTGCGCCGGTTGCGCGCGGGCGAGCCGATCGGCTACGGCGCCACCTGGGCCTGTCCCGAGGACATGCCGGTGGGGATCGCGGCCATCGGTTACGGCGACGGCTATCCGCGTCATGCCCCGAGCGGCACGCCGGTGTCGGTGAACGGTCAGCGCACGCGGCTGGTGGGACGGGTGTCCATGGATATGGTGGCGCTGGACCTGCGCGGCATCGAGGCACGCGTGGGCGAGCCGGTTGAACTGTGGGGCAATCAGGTGTCGGTCGACGAGGTCGCCGCGCATGCCGGCACCATCAGCTACCAGCTGCTGTGCGGCGTGGCCGGGCGCTGCCAGGAACTACACTTCGCCTAACTCCTAACTCCTAACTCCTAACTCCTAACTCCTAACTCCTAACTCCTAACTCCTAACTCCTAACTCCTAACTCCTAACTCCTAACTCCTAACTCCTAACCACTAATCACCCCACGCCGGCCGCCGGCACACGCCACGGAAGTCGCAGCGCGCGCAGGTGTCGGCATCGCCCCAGGCGGGCAGTGCGGCCCCGTCTTCGAGCTGCTCGCGCATGCGTTTCAGGCGGGACTCGACCGCCGCGCTCAGTGTTTCCAGGGCTTCCCCTTCCAGGGCGAGATTTCTTGCCGCCTCGACCTGCAGGTACTCCACCCGCGCCACGTGGTCCAGCAGCAGGGCGTAGCTGGGCAACTGGACCGCCTCGCCGGTTTCCACCTCGCCGCGGCTCGGCACCGCCCCCGTCTTGTAGTCCACCACCGCTACGCCGTCCTCGCCGGCATCGATGCGGTCCAGCCGGCCGGTCAGCTCGAAGCCGCCGACCGGTCGGTTCGCCCGCCGTTCGCAATCCTCGACCTGCCAGGCGGTCGCCCGCTTGAGCTGCCAGTCCACGTAGCCCGGGACATGGGCCAGCCAGCGGTGCAGCCAGCCGCGATGTTCGAAGTTGTCCTCCAGATGCTGCCGGAACACCGCCTGACTGATCTGGGTCAGCAGGTCGATGGCTTCGGCGCGCCGATCGGGATCCAACGGACCGGCGAAGGGTCCCGGCAGTTTGCCCACTTTCTGGTGAAACGCCTGCAGGCAGGTGTGGACGAGCTCGCCGTAGTCGGCCTTTTCCAGGGCCTCACGCACTTCCTCCTGAGGGCTCAGGCGCAGGCAGTCGGCCGCAAAGAACTGATAAGGGCAGTCGATCAGGTGCTGGTGGCGGCTGGCGGAGAGCGACTCCGGGACGAATTCACTTCGGCTGGCCGGGGTCGGGCGGACGGGTACCGGCGGCAGCGGGGCGGGCTGCGGTGCTCCCACTCGGGTCCGCGGGTCCCGGCTCAGGCGGGGCAGGTGCGGATCGGCGAGGCCCTGGCCATAGGCGAGGATATGAAAGGCCTCGATGGC
>JARRKE010000058.1 GCA_037388465.1 Gammaproteobacteria bacterium | reverse complement strand
CGGGCCAGGTCGTCGTGGTCGAAGGTGGGGTCGCCGCTGCCGAGCAGGATCAGGTCGCCCTGCAGGGTGTCGCCGCGCAGACGGCCGTGCATCAGCAACCGGGTCTTGAAGGTGTGTGCGGCCCCCCATTGCTGCAGGGCGGCGGCGGCCGTATAGAGCTTGGTGACCGAGGCTGGCAGCAGGCGCTGGTCGGGATTCAGCGCGCCGATGAACCGGCCCTGGGACAGGTTCACGATTTCGGCCGAGACATCAATGCCCTGCCCTTTGAGGGCTGCCAGCGATTTGAGCTCGAAGCCCTGCGCCAGACCCAGGCCGGGCAGCAGCAGGAGCAGGCACAACCAGAACGGCTTGTGCATGGCGGCCGGTCGCACCCGCGGCCCCTCGACGCTAGATACGGGCTACGCCGCTTTGCCGCGCCGCTTCGGATACGGCGGCCGGGACCATGCGGGCCAGGCGCGGGTCGAGCGGTTTCGGCAGGATGTAGTCGGGTCCGAATTCGAGGTGGTCCAGCCCGTAGGCGGTCAGTACCTGCTGCGGGACCGGTTCGCGGGCGAGTTCGGCGATCGCCTCGACGGCGGCGATGTGCATGGCGCGGCTGATCGATTTGGCGCGCACGTCCAGGGCGCCGCGGAAGATGTAGGGGAAGCCCAGTACATTGTTCACCTGGTTCGGATAGTCGCTGCGTCCGGTGGCCATGATCAGGTCGTCGCGGGTCTTGTGCGCCAGTTCGGGCAGGATCTCCGGATCGGGATTGGACAGCGCAAACACCACCGGCTTGGGGGCCATGGCCGCCAGCATGTCGGCACTCATCAGGTCGGGGCCGGAGACGCCGATGAACACGTCTGCTCCGGTGCAGGCGTCCAGCAGGGTGCGGCCCTCGGTCTCGATGGCGAAGGACTGCTTGTGGGGGGTGAGGTCGTCCCGCCCGGTGTGGATGATGCCTTTGCGGTCGACCATGCACAGATGCTCGCGCGGGGCACCAAGGGCGTTGAGCAGTTCCATCGAGGCGATGCCTGCTGCACCCGCGCCGAGGCAGACGATGCGCGCGTCCTCGAGTTTCTTGCCCTGCAGTTCCAGGGCGTTGAGCAGCCCGGCGGCGATGATGATCGCGGTGCCGTGCTGGTCGTCGTGGAAGACCGGGATGTCGAGGCGCTCGGCAAGCCGGGTCTCGATCTCGAAACAGCGCGGGGCGGCGATGTCCTCAAGGTTGATGCCGCCGAAGCCGCAGGCGATGCGCGTCACCGTATCGACGAAATCGTCCACGCTGTCCGCCTCGACCTCGATGTCGAACACGTCAACGTTGGCGAAGCGTTTGAACAGCACGGCCTTGCCTTCCATGACCGGCTTGCCGGCCAGCGGACCGACGTTGCCCAGCCCGAGCACCGCGGTGCCGTCGGTGATCACGGCCACCAGATTGCCCTTGGTGGTGTAGCGGTAGGCATCCTCCGGGTTGCGGTGAATGTGGCGTACCGGTTCGGCCACGCCCGGGGTGTATGCCAGGGAGAGGTCGTGTTGTGAGGCGGTGGGCTTGGTGACTTCGATGGCGATTTTGCCGGGCACCGGCTGCTCGTGATAGGCGAGCGCCTGTTCGTTCAGCTGTTTGGGAGAGGACATGGGATCTGCTTTGTTCAATGGATTGTTTTCAGTGTTTCCCCGGGGGCGAGACGTCCGTCGGGGAAGCGGCCGTTGAGTAGCCTGAGTTGCTCGCTAGCATGATAGGTGAAGGCGGATTGGCGCGCCAGAGAATCCCAGGTGTCGCCGGCCTTCACGTGGATCAGCTGAATGCGTTTGGGTTGTGCAAGACGCTGCTCGGCCGTCGTCAGAGGGCGCAGGCTGTTTTGCGTGGCCAGGACCTGCGGATCGATGTCGCCGATGCGATTCGATTGATTGGCTGCCGCAAAGACGAAATCGTGATTTCCCAGGCGCAGCACGGCCACCCGGCCGGTGCGATTGCCGAAAGGGGTGCGCAACGCGGCGAGCCCTGTATAGCCCGGTGTCCTGCCCTGTACGGGTCTGGCCGATGACAGGTTCTCGCTGCCGAACAGCTCGCCGTACACCGTGCGGACATCCTGCCCGGTTTTGACCGGGCGGACCCTGACGGCCATGACGCTGTCCTTCTCCGGTCCGACGGCCACCAGCCGGTCGGGCAGGTTTTCCACCCGCCACCGCTCCGGAAAGCGCAGGGTGAAATTCAACGGGCGGTGATAGAAGTCGCGGCCGCGCAGGACGCCGTCCTGTTCGCCGGGGCCGAAGGTCAGTCCTTTCAGCTGCTGCAGATAGCCGCTCCGGTTGGCGGATTGGTAAGGCCGGGTGCGTTGCGAGTTTGCCGCCTGAATCACGGTCTGGAGGCGCTGATCGTTGTCGGGGTGAGTGGAGAACAGGCCGTGATAGACGTTGGCGTCGCGGCCTTCCTGCTCGGCCGCGGCGATTTCATATTGTTCCTGGGCCTTGAGCACGCGGATCACCTGCAGCATGGCTTCGGGGTCGTAACCGCTGCGCGCCAGGTATTCGGCACCCAGGCGGTCGGCCTCGAGTTCATGCTCGCGTCCGTAGCCGCGGACGATGGCCAGACCCAGCACGTTGCTGAGGTCATTGGCCGCACCGCTGCCGGTGCGCGCCGACACGATGCTGCCGATCAGGCCGATCACGGTGGAGGTGGTGTGCTGACGCACCGCATGCCGGGCGGTGACGTGGCCGATCTCGTGCCCCAGCACCGCGGCCAGTTCGGCGTCGGTGTCGAGGTAGGCGAGCATGCCGCGGGTGATGTAGACGTAGCCGCCGGGCAGGGCGAAGGCGTTGACCTCGGAGCTGTCGAGGACGGTGAAGTGATACTGGATGTCGCTGCGATGGCTGCGACTGGCGAGGCGCTGGCCGATGCGGTTCACGTATGCCTGCAGCGGCGGATCGTCCAGCTTGCGGTACTGCTTGAGCACCTCCTTGTCGTATTCCCGGCCCAGGGCGAGTTCCTCTCCCTGGGACATGAGCACCAGGTCGGGTTCGCCGGTGACCGGGTTTGTGGCACAGGCGGCCAGGCCGGCCAGGGCCGAGGCGGTCAGCAAAAAGGCTATGATGAGCGGGCGATAAGCGCGGGACAGCATTACTCGTCAAGCAGGCTCAGGGCGGCGGGATGGCGCACCTCGATCTGTTTTTCACCACGATGATGGTGAATCCAGCCGCGGATCTCGATCCGGCGCCCCCTGAGCTGGTCCAGATTGATGTTCTTGAAGTATGGCAGGTCCTTACGGGGAATGCGTACCGCGACACGGCCCGGCAGATCCAGCCACACCGATTTGCGGGAGTGCCCCACGTGTTCGACCCGCCCGGTGACGATATGAAACCCTTTGGCCCGGTCTCCGACGGCCGTGCTCGGCGTGGGCTGGTAGCGGGGCAGGGACCAGATTCCCCGCCGTTGACGCCGGGCGGCAGTCTCGGCGGCCTGGTAGCAGCGGTAGTGACGGGTGTTGGGCGGAATGGTGAGTGCCGTGGCGAATCCGTCGCGCAACAGGGTTTCGGTCAGGTCGGTATGGTCGGGCAGATACAGATAGGCCAGCAGTCGGCCGTAATGATCCCGACGCTGTGTGCCGTACTCGATCAGCAATCGGTCGTTGCTGCGGCTCAGCAACTGCTTGAGGGCGCGGGTCGCCGCGTCGGCATAAGGCTGGGCCGGCCGCCCCTGGTGCGAGACTTCCGGGGCGTCCATGCCGATGAAGCGCACCCGTTCGCCGTTGGTGAGCATGACCGTGTCTCCGTCGAACACGTAGCGCACGGTGGCGTGGACGTCGACATGCCCGATCGGACACGCGACCGGCTGGGCGGCGGGGAGGACCAGACCACAAACAAAAAGGGCACTCGCAAGGAGTGCCCTTTTGATCCAGCGGGTGGTCGTCACCGACTCAGTTCTTGCGGCCGTAACGCTTGCGGAACTTGTCGACCTGGCCGGCACTCTCGACGTTGCGCTGCTGGCCGGTGAAGAAGGGATGACAGGCCGAGCACAGCTCGACGCTCATCACGTCCTTGCCGTAGGTGGAACGAGTGGTGAACTCGTTGCCGCAGCTGCAGGTCACCTTGACCTCGTGATAATTCGGGTGAATATCCGCCTTCATGGAAGCGTCCTCAAACTAGACTTCTGCGCTGGAAAAGGGTGCGAATCATACCGGAGCACGGCGCTTCGGGCAAGGGCAATCGTCGGAGCCGGGATAGCGTGCAAAATTGATGGGAATGCACACCTTCGTGAGCTAAGTGATTGAGCCGATAGGGCGTGCTCCCGTTATCCACAAAATCTGTGGATAACTCTGTGGATGAACTGCGGGCAAGATGCATTTGTCCCGTTATTTGTTTCGGAAGTGTTACTTTGGTCAAAAAATGACCAGTTTTTAACTCATTGATTTTCATTGATTATTAGAGTTTTCTTCTGGACTCGTGTACACTCTGGAACCCGCTCCAGGCTGGTGCACAAGATAGTCGTCTGAGGTTCAGAACTGTGCATAACTAGCCTGGGTGGCCCCTGTCAAGGCCTCCTTTTGGAAAAATAATGCCCAATACTTCACAGATCGGCTTCGTCAGCCTCGGCTGCCCCAAGGCGCTGGTGGATTCCGAACGCATCCTCACCCAGCTGCGCGCCGAGGGATACGGAATTTCCGCCGATTACGCGGGGGCCGACCTGGTGGTGGTCAATACCTGTGGATTCATCGATGCGGCGGTGGAGGAGTCGCTGGACGCGATCGGGGAGGCGCTGGAGGAGAATGGCCGGGTTATCGTGACCGGCTGCCTGGGTGCGGATGCGGCCAAGGTCCGCACGGCCCATCCGAACGTGCTGGCAGTGACCGGTCCGCATGCCTACGAGGCCGTCATGGCGGCCGTGCATGAACACCTACCCGCGCCCCATGATCCGTACAGCAGCCTGATCCCGCCGCAAGGCATCAAGCTCACGCCGCGCCATTACGCCTATTTGAAGATTTCCGAAGGCTGCAATCACCGTTGCAGCTTTTGCATCATCCCCAGCCTGCGCGGCGATCTGGTGTCGCGGCCCATCGGCGAAGTGCTGCAGGAGGCCGAAAACCTGGTGGCGGCCGGAGTGCGCGAGTTGCTGGTGGTCTCGCAGGACACCAGTGCCTACGGCGTCGATACAAAGTATCGCACCGGGTTCTGGAAGGGGCGCCCCATCAAAACGCATATTCAGGCGCTCGCGGAGGCGCTGGGCGAATTCGGCGTCTGGGTGCGGCTGCATTACGTCTATCCCTATCCGCACGTTGATAACCTGATTCCGCTGATGGCGGAAGGCCGTTTGCTGCCCTATCTGGATATGCCGCTGCAGCACGGCAGTTCCCGTATCCTCAAGGCCATGCGCCGGCCGGCGGCCACCGAAAAAGTGCTGGAACGTATCCGCGACTGGCGTGCCCGGTGTCCCGATCTCACCCTGCGCAGCACCTTTATCGTCGGCTTCCCCGGCGAAACGGAAACCGAATTCGAGGAACTGCTGGACTTTATCGGCGAGGCGCGCCTGGACCGCGTCGGCGCGTTCGCCTATTCGCCGGTGGCCGGGGCGGCGGCCAACGAACTGCCCGGCGCCGTTCCCGAAGAGGTCAAGCAGGACCGACTGGAGCGCTTCATGGCGGTGCAGGCGCAGATCAGCGCCGAGCGGCTGGCGGAAAAGGTCGGTCAGCGAATGACCGTGCTGGTCGACGAGATCGATGGAGACGGCGTGATTGCCCGCGGCCCCGGCGATGCGCCCGAGATCGACGGGCTGGTGTTCGTGTCGGCGTGCGAGCAGGCGCAGGTGGGTGAGTTTCTCGATGTCGAGATCACCGGCGCCGGTGAGCATGATTTGTATGCGGAGGTGGTTGGGGATTGAATACGGGTATTGGGTGTGCGTTTTGAACGTTGTTAGGAATGTTCGTGGAATGGTTTCGCGCGTATTGGGGGCGGATTTTTTATCTAACTAACGGCTCACCGCGCGAGTTCATTTTCTTTGCTTGTCCAAAGAAAATGAACCAAAAGAAAGGACACCCCACGGCCGCACTGTGCCGACGCGCTGCCTTCCTGGCGCGTCAGCATTTGTGCTTCCCTGCACATCATCCTGCACACCCCGCGGTCTGACCGGAGGTCGCCCGACAGGACTTCCTTGTCCTGACGGGCGACGCGCGTGATCCGTCACGCGCCCTAACGGCTCCTGGTCAGTCCACTGCGGGGCGTTCCGGGCGCGGCCGACGGGGACCTTCGACGTGAGGAGTTAGGAGTAAGTTGTGAGGAGGGTCATGTCTTTTCGCTTCACCCCTCACACCTCACCAAAAACCCCGTCCCGCCTTGCCGAGCAGCCGATGGCTTGCAGGGTCAGCCCGGCATGGACGCCGGGCTGAGGTTCGTCACGACAGGACGTCGTGTCGAACCGTGCCCGTCGCAAGTCAACGGTTGCGAGGGAAGCCGAAGGCCAAGGCGGTGGGGGCGCATTTCTTTCGTCCCTTTCTTTGTGCGAGCAAAGAAAGGGACTCGCACGCATCAACAAGCGTCAGATAAAAAATCCCAGCTCGAAAGCGTGCGAAACAAGACCAAGATTCGGTCTAATTAAACTCAAGACACATAAATAAAATCACATCCTCGATGCCACCCACTTACGTAATTCCGCTGCGATGAGGGTGGCGTCCTCGCCGGCCTGCCCGGCCTCGGCGAGGATCTGATGAAGTTCGACCAGTGATTCGCGCAGGGTGCGGCTGTCCTGGCGTGCCTTGGCGGTGAACCCGCCTTCGATTTCCAGGTTGAGCATGGCGATCGAGTCGCCGCGGCCCCACCAGTCGCCGCCGTTCAGGAGCCGCCAGGCCTCGGTCAGCCGGTCGTCGCGCATGGCCGTTGCGGCCAGCGCGGCGCTGTTGGCGAGGTAGACGTGGTCGTATTCGCGCAGCAGGGTTTCGACCCGGGTCAGCAGGCCGGTCAGTCTGTCGGGTGTCTGCTCAGTGCCGGAAATGGCGCATCCCCGTGAAGACCATGGCCATGTCGTGCTCGTTGGCGGCCTGGATCACGTCCTCGTCGCGCATCGAGCCGCCGGGCTGGATCACTGCGGTGATGCCGGCCGCGTGTGCAGCGTCGATGCCGTCGCGGAAGGGGAAAAAGGCGTCCGAGGCCATCACCGAACCCACGACGTCGATACCTTCGTCCGCCGCCTTGATGCCGGCAATGCGGGCGGAATAGACGCGGCTCATCTGGCCGGCGCCAATGCCGGTGGTCTGGCCGCCCTGGGCGTAGACGATGGCATTGGACTTGACGAACTTGGCCACCTTCCAGGCGAACAGCAGGTCTTTCATTTCCTGCTCGCTGGGTGAGCGCCAGGTGGCGATCTGCAGATCGGCTTCGGTAATCATGCCGACATCGCGGTCCTGCACCAGCAGGCCGCCGTTGACCCGCTTGAAATCGAAACCGGGGGGTGTGGGGTTGTGCCATTCGCCGGTCACCAGGACCCGGATGTTTTTCTTTTCCTTCAAGGCCTCGGTGGCGCCCTCATCGATGGCCGGTGCCACGATGACCTCGACGAACTGGCGCTCGATGATGGTGCGCGCGGTATCTGCGTCCAGGCGCCGGTTGAAGGCGATGATGCCGCCGAAGGCGGAGGTGGGATCGGTGGCGTAGGCGCGCTCGTAGGCTACGGTCAGGTCTTCGCCCATGGCGACCCCGCAGGGGTTGGCATGTTTGACGATGACGCAGGCGGGGACCTCGAACTGTTTGACGCACTCCAGCGCCGCGTCGGTGTCGGCAATGTTGTTGAACGACAGTTCCTTGCCCTGCAGTTGTTCCGCGGTACTGATGGATGGGCCGGACGAGCGATGGTCGACGTAGAACGCGGCCTGCTGGTGCGGGTTTTCTCCATAGCGCAGGTCTTCGCGCTTGTCGAACTGCTGGTTCAGGGTACGGGGGAAGGTGTGGCGCGAGCCGTCTTTGCTCAGGCTGCCAAGATAGTTGGCGATCATGCCGTCGTAGCGCGCGGTGTGCTCGAAGGCTTTGGTGGCGAGATCGAAGCGGGTATCGGCACAGACGCAGCCGTTGCGCTCACGCATTTCCAGAGCCACCCGGTTGTAATCCGCCGGGTCGACGATGACGGTGACGAAGCGGTGATTCTTGGCGGTGGCGCGGATCATCGCCGGGCCGCCGATATCAATGTTCTCGATGGCGTCCTCGAAGCTGCAGTCAGGCTTGGCGACGGTCGCCTCGAAGGGATACAGATTCACGGCAACCAGGTCGATGGGGACGATGTCGTGCTCTTCCATGACCCCGGTGTCCTGGTCGCGGCGCCCCAGGATGCCGCCGTGGATGCGCGGGTGGAGCGTCTTGACCCGCCCGTCCATGATCTCCGGGAAACCGGTGTGTTCGGCGACATCAACCACCGGAATGCCCTCTTTGCGCAAGAGGTCGGCGGTGCCGCCGGTGGAAAGGATCTCGACCCCGGCAGTGTGCAGGTGACGCGCGAATTCGACGACGCCGGTTTTGTCTGACACACTGATCAGGGCGCGGGTGACGGGGAAATCGTTGTTGCTGTCCATTTGATGAGAACCTGGCTTCGAAGTGGCGCGATTATACCGAATCCGTTCGTGCCGGGCGCCGTTGACCTGGGTCAATACCCGTCGGCGGTGCTTGTGGGAAGGTTGGACGCAATCTCCTGTCATGCATCGTGTCGACTTAAGGAGACGGAGTATGCTCAGATTCTGGCTGTCATGGTTGGTCCTGTTGCCCTCGCTGGCCTTCGCAGCGCCGAACGGCGCGCAGCTTTTTCAGCAAAACTGTGCGGTGTGCCACGGTGAACACGGTCGGGGCGGGGTGGGCGTGCCGCTGGCGCTGCCTTCGTTCCAGTCCAGCGTGGACAACGCCTATCTGGCCAAGACGATTCGTCTCGGGCGCCCCGGCCGGGTAATGCCCGCATTCCCGTCGCTGAGCGACGCCGAAGTGAACGCCATCGTGCATTACGTGCGCAGCTTTACCCACGTCAAACCGCCCGAGTTTTCCGCCGCGCCGGTCAAGGGAGACGTTCAACAGGGCGCCAAGCTGTTCGCGGCCAACTGCGCGAGTTGCCATGGTGATCGGGGGCAGGGCGGCGCCGGCACGGGAGTGACCTTTTCTCGGCCGCGCAACCTGCCGATCATTCCCCCCGCGTTGAACAACCCCGGCTTCCAGGCGGCGGCCACCGATGCGCAGATCCGCTATACCCTGATCCACGGTCGACAGGGTACGCCGATGGTGTCTTTCCGTGCCAAGGGATTGAGCGACCGGCAGATCGACAACATCGTCGCCTATGTGCGTACGCTGAAGCGTGGGCCCGTCGAGGAACACGAAAACGAACCGCCGATGCTGGTGGAGGAATCGTCGAGCTCCTTCGAGGCAACCATCAAGAGCGTGCGACAGGCCATTATCGGGGCCAATTTCCTGATGATCCGCGAACAGTCGCTGGACTATGGGTTGGTTCCCAAGGACAAGGAAAACACGCGCGAGCATATTCTGTACTTCTGCAACTTCCCGTTTTTGAACAAGGCACTGGGGATCGATCCGCGAGTGGGATTGTTCCTGCCTTGCCGCGTGACGGTGGTGGAACGGCAGGGGAAGGTCTACGTGATGGCGATCAATCCCCTCAAGCTGAGCCATTTGTTCAACAACGATGAGCTGAACGAACTGTGCAAACACATGCACGATGTCTATCGGCAGGTGCTCGACGAGGCGACGCTATGAGGATGCTGATCACGCGTACGATATGGCTGTGGGGGCTGCTGGTGCTGACGGCGTCCAGCGCCTGTGCGGAAGACCTGCTGATGGTGCGCTCGCAGTTGCCGTTTCCGGAGGCCATGGCCACCCTGCAGGAAAGTATCGATGCCCATGGCTACAAAGTGGCACGGGTGCAGCGCGTGGACATCGGCCTCAAAGGGCAGGGGTTCAAGACCGACAAGTATCGTGTCGTATTCTTCGGCAAACCCAAGGAGATCGATACGCTGGCCAAGGAGTATCCGAAGCTGATTCCCTATCTGCCGCCGAAGATCGCGATCTTCGCGGAGAACGGGCAGACGATACTGGTCACATCGAATCCGGCGCTGTTCAAGAGGTTCTATCCGGATCCCAAACTGGCCGCGCATTTCGATCGCTGGGCACGGGATTTTCGTGCCATCCTAGATGATGTGCGCAAGGCACAATAGCTGAGTAAAAATCGAACGGGAGCGGGGCTCGCTCGCCATGGCGCTGAACCGGCCCCGTTTTTGTTGTTTTTCGGGGCGGCCGCATAAGGAAAGGGTCTAAAGCAGGTCGTGCAGGCGCAGTTTCTTGCGCAGGGTGCCGCGGCTGATACCGAGCCAGGTTGCCGCTTTGCATTGATTGCCTGCGGTTTGTTCCATGACGCACTGCAGCAGCGGGCGTTCGACTTCCTCGATCACCATCCGATACAGATTGTCGGGTTCGTGGCCATCCAGTTGTTCGAAGTAGCGTTCGAGTGCGACGGCTACGGCACTGGCCAGCGGCTGTCTGCGCCGTTCTTCCGGATGAGGCTTTATTCTTGATCCTGTTATGTTCATGCCGCGAGTATCTCCTTTGACGGTTGGAGCAGAGCTGTTTCGATAGCGTGTAACTGTGTCTCAGCGTCTTCTATACGATTTATCCGAGCGCGCAGGGCGGAGCCCTGCGGCATTGATTCGAGATACCAGCCGATGTGTTTGCGCGCTACGCGCACGCCCCGTGGTATGCCGTACAGCGCGTGCAGTCCCTGCACATGGGCAATAAGAGTGGTGCAGATTTCATCACGTGTCGGCGACGGAAGAATGTCGCCGGACGTCAGGTAGTGTCTGATCTCGCGGAACAGCCAGGGGTTGCCCTGGGCGGCACGGCCGATCATCAGCCCGTCGGCACCGGTGTGGTCGAGCACTTCACGCGCCTTGAGAGGGCTGTCGATATCGCCGTTGGCGAGTACTGGAATGGAAACCGCGGCCTTGATGGCGCGGATGGTGTCGTATTCGGCTTCGCCTCGATAGGCGTCGGCACGTGTACGGCCGTGTACGGCCAACGCCTGGATGCCGATGGTCTCGGCGATCTGTGCGATCTCCACGCCGTTGCGATGGTCTCTGTCCCAACCGGTACGCATCTTGAGCGTGACGGGCAGGTCCACCGCCTCCACCACGGCGCGCAGGATTGCTTCGACACGGGCTACGTCCTGCATGAGTGCGGAGCCGGCGGCCTGGTTGCAGACCTTCTTGGCTGGACACCCCATGTTGATGTCGATGATTTCGGCGCCCAGGGCGGCGTTCGCGCGCGCGGCCTCGGCCATCATGTGCGGGTCGGCCCCGGCGATCTGAACGCTGCGCGGTTCGGGCTCGTCGTCGCTGGGCAGGCGAGTCCGGCTTTTTGCGCTGCTCCATAAACGCCTGTCGGACGTGAGCATTTCCGAAGTCGCGAGATCCGCGCCGAGTCGCCGGCAGAGATTTCGAAACGGCGCGTCGGTTACCCCGGCCATGGGTGCCAGGGCTAGCGGTGTTTCGAATATGTAAGGTCCGAGTTGCATGACGATGCGGCTGCGACATCTGCCCTGATTGATGACTCGCAGCCATATTACCCCGGCCCAGAATGGTCAAAAAGTGATGCTGGTCACAGCTTGGCCAGGTGAAAAGTGACCTCGGGCGGTGAACTTCAATTTCCCGGTCAAGGGTTACTTCCACTGGACGCTGGTGGATAACTTTGAGTGGGATCGCGGCTGGACACAGCGATTTGGCTTATGGGAACTGGATGTCGAGTCTCAAGCACGGTGCAAGCGACCCAGCGCCGATTTGTACGCCGAGATCTGCCGGGAGAACGGTGTTTCATCGGAGATGGTGGAACACTATGCCCCGGACATAATCGGGGAGATGTTTCCGGATTAATGGCTGATGCATAAGTCGTAATTCGTAAAGCGGATATTGTGGATATGATGTTAAGAGCAGAAGATTTATACAGGATTGTTTGCCGGCCGGCGCTGCCCAAGGATACCGCAGATGCCATGGAGCTGACCAGCTTGATCTGGGAAGGGGATGATTACGTGCCTGGAGCGTGGGTGGACTGGCTGGATGATCACCAGGGGATGCTGGCAGTGGCTGAATATGGGGGAGGCGTGGTTGCTTTAGGCAAGCTGACGGCGATTGACCAAAACAACTGGTGGTTGGAGGGACTGCGCGTGCACCCGGACTATGAAGGGTGGGGTGTGGCCTCCCACCTGCACGATTACTTGATCGATTACTGGACAAAACACGGTCATGGCCTGGTCCGCCTGGCTACCTCATCTAAAAGAGAGGCAGTGCACCACTTGTGTAAGCGC
>JARRKE010000057.1 GCA_037388465.1 Gammaproteobacteria bacterium | reverse complement strand
AGATAACGGTCACCCGCATAGTCCTGCAGCAGGTCGCCGAGTTTCACGTTCTGCAGATTGAATCCGCCCCGCCACACCGGCGTGGCCTGGCGCACATCCAGGGCGGCGTTGGCGTTGAGGCCGCCGCCGTAAAGCGCGGCGGTCAGGGGCTTGATGGCGACGAGGCCGTTCGCGCCGCTGACCACGGCCTTGAGCTTGCTGAGCTGCATATTCTCGATCTGCAGCTGGCCGAGGGTCAGTTGCCCGTTCAACGTCAGGCGGCGCAGCAGGTCGGTCGGCAGATCGATGCGGTCGTCAGCCGCGGCGGCGGGTTTGGCGGCGGCCGGGGCCGGTTTGCCCGCGGATTTCTTCTCGGGCGGCGGCAGGTAATTGTCGGCGTCCAACTGGTCCACCGCGAGATTGAAGTTCACGTTGGGGCGGTCGAAATTGGCCACGCTGACCGAACCGGCCACGTTGGAATCATCCAGCTGCAGCTTGAGGTCGGGCACGTTCACGGCCTGCTGGCTGGCGGTAAAACTGAACCCGAACTGGCCGTTGGTCAGCGACCCGCTGTCGGCCATCTTGGGCAATTGAATACCCAAGGCCTGCAGCACCACCTGCGGATTGAAGGTGCCGGCATCCAGGCGGCCCTTGACCACCGGCTTGTCCGGAACGCCGGTGGCGGCGGCGCTGCCCTTGATGTCCACCCCGTAGACCTGCAACTCCAGGGGCTTGAGGCTGGCGACGTTGCCGTCGAGATCGACCAGCGCATTGGTATCCAGCGAGGCGTCGACTTCGCCGCCGGGCACGGCGTCACCGGTCGCGGTGACCCCCAGCTTGAGGTGGTCGGCCTGGAATCGCTTGTTGTCCAGCCCGACGGTCAGGCGGGTGGTCAGGTTCGCCTTGATGTCCAGGCGCGGCTTGTCCAGCTTCACATGGGCGGACAACTGCACCGGGGAGGCCACGCCCTCGGCGATGGCGCCGGTCTGCAGATTGAAGGGATCCACCACCAGCGAGGTGCCGGTCTGGGCATCGTGCCAATGCACCACCGCATCCTTGATCTGCACGCCCTCGATGGTGATGTGACGGAACGGCGATTCGCCGCTACCTTGGGCGGCGGCCGGCTGGGCGGCCCCCTTGGCCGGCGCGGCGGGTGCCTGCTTTTGCTTGGTCAGGTCATCCCAGTTGGTGACACCTTGACGGTTGCGTGCCAGGTTCAGGGTCAGGCCGTCGAGCCCCAGGGTGGACAGCTGCAGCGAGCGTTGGAAGATCAACGGCAGCAGCGCCACGTGCAGTTCGATGGCCTTGGCGCTGGCGAAGGGCTCCGCACCGAAACCGGGGGCGTTGCTGAGGCTGGTGGCGCCGAGCTTGAGCCCGAGCCAGGGATAATAGGAAAGCTGGATATCGCCCTTGAGCGAGAGGGTGCGCCCCGTCGCGTCCTTGACGGCGGCCTCTATATCGCCGCGATAGCGGTTCGGGTCGAAGGTGGAGATGAACCAGGCGGCCGCCCCGATGGCGAGCAGCAGCAGGATGACCAACGCCAACACCACACGTTTCAGCGCCTTCATAGTCCAGTCTCCATGGCTAGACGAGTGTTTCGGGCGCTAAGTGTAACGCGCCCTCCGATGCGCGCGAAGGGACCCCGGTCACACTCCCGCCGGAGATTGCGTATACAATGCCCACACAGGTTCACGCGGGTCGCTCGATGCATTTTTCCAAGGCCTGCTCACCGGGAATACCCTGATGTTAGAACGGATACGCACAGCTTTCTCACGTTTCGGCACCTGGTCGACGAACGCCTTCGACCGCCTGCTGCGTTACTACCACCCCGAAACCTGGCGTGCGCGCGGAGCCCTGTGGACCACCGGCCTGCTGGCCATCACCCTGGTCATCGTCCTGACCGGCATCGGCATCTACTGGAGCCGCACGCCGGCCTCCTTCGACGTGGTGGCCAACGCCCAGGCCATGGCGGAGCGCGATCACGAGCATCTCGTGCCGGGCTACGTAACAACCGCCACCCTGATCACCGTCATGAGCACCCTGCTCGACAAACCCGGCGGATACCTGAGCAACGACGTGATGCCGCCCGGCGTGCTGCTGGACAACATGCCCAACTGGGAATTCGGCGTGCTGGTGCAGTCGCGCGACCTGGCCCACGCGCTGCGCAACGACTTCTCGCGCTCCCAGTCCCAGTCCACCGAGGACCCGGACCTGGTGATCGCCGAACCGCGCTTCAACTTCGACAGCGAGTCCTGGCTGTTCCCGCCTTCCGAGAGCCAGTACCGCGAAGGCATCAAGGCCCTGCAGCGCTACCTGCACCGGCTGGCCCAGGCGGACGACCCGGACGCCCAGTTCTACACCCGCGCCGACAACCTGAATCAATGGCTGGGCCTGGTGAGCAAACGCCTCGGTTCGTTGTCGCAGCGCCTCTCGGCGAGCGTCGGGCAGATGCGCGTGAACACCGACCTGGCCGGCGACACCGCCGCGCATCAGGCCACGCCGCGTCCTTCCGAGATGGAGGTCAAGACACCCTGGCTGCAGATCGACGACGTGTTCTACGAGTCACGCGGCTCGGCCTGGGCGCTGATCGAATTCCTCAAGGCCGTGGAGTACGACTTCCACGACGTGCTGGTGAAAAAGAATGCGCTGGTCAGCCTGCGCCAGATCATTCGCGAGCTGGAGGCGACCCAGCAGACGGTGTGGAGTCCGATCATCCTGAACGGCAGCGGCTTCGGCCTGGTGGCCAATCACTCGCTGGTGATGGCGTCCTATCTGTCGCGCGCCAATGCGGCGGTGATCGACCTGCGCGACCTGCTGACCAAGGGCTGACGGATCGCTCAGCGGCGCCAGTCGCCCGAACGTCCGCCCGACTTGCGCAGCAGGCGCACGCCCCCCATTTCCATGCCGCGATCGACCGCCTTGCACATGTCGTAGATCGTGAGCAGCGCCACCTGCACCGCGGTGAGCGCTTCCATCTCCACCCCCGTGCGCCCACGCGTCTCCACCCGGGCGTGCACCCGCACGGCGGCGGGCTCCTTCTCCAGCGCGAAGTCCACCTCGACCGAGGTCAGGGCCAGCGGATGGCACAGCGGCACCAGGTCGGCGGTCTTCTTGGCGCCCATGATCGCCGCCACCCGCGCCACGCCGAGCACGTCGCCCTTGCGGTGATCCCCAAGGCGGATGTGCTCCAGGGTATCGGGCTTCATGGCGATGCGGCCTTCCGCCACCGCGACCCGGTGGGTTTCGGACTTCTCGCCGACATCCACCATGTGCGCTTCACCGCGCTCGTTGAAATGCGTCAATTCGCTCATGACCAGTCACTCATTACTAGCGGCGCCCGCAGGGTCTTTCGGCATTGGGCCGGGAGAGGGGCTAAAATGCCCGGATAGACGGATCAGGTTAGCAGAACATGAGCATTACGGTTAAATACTTCGCCAGCCTGCGCGACCGGCTGGGGCGCGAGGGCGACCGCGTGGACGGCGCCGGCACGGTGGCCGAGATCTGGCAGCGCGCCACCGGCGAGGCGGAACTCCCGCCCAACGTGCTGATCGCCGTGAACCAGGAGTACGCCACCCTGGATCAGGCGGTAAACACCGGCGACGAGGTGGCGTTCTTCCCGCCGGTGACCGGAGGCTGAATGGCCGCGGTCCGCATCCTCACCGCCCCGTTCGACCCCTGGCAGACCCTGCAGGACTACGAACAGCGCGAGCACGCAGGCCATACCGGCCTGGGCGCGACGGCCTGTTTCGTGGGACGCATGCGGGATTTCAACGAAGGCGACAACGTCCGCACTATGACCCTGGAACACTATCCGGGCATGGCCGAACGCGTGCTGGAAAACCTGCTGGACGAGGCGCTTTCACGCTGGCCGCTTGAAGACGGCCTGATCGTGCACCGGGTCGGCGAGATGCAACCGGCCGAACCCATCGTGCTGGCCGCGGTGTGGAGCTCGCATCGTGCCGCAGCCTTCGAGGCCTGCCGGTTTTTGATGGAGGCCCTGAAGTCGAAGGCCCCCTTCTGGAAGAAGGAGGCCCTCACCGACGGTAGCGAGCGCTGGGTGGAACACAACACGCCCGGCTAACAGGCTGTTTTTATCTACTCATGCGGCACGATAGGGCGTCAAAATCGTGCTCACCTGAGCGATAACAACCTGTTAAGTCCGGTAGTTGAAGCGAACGCCCGCCGGAGCATCGCCCCGGCGGGCGTTTCCGTTACTGTCCGAGCACCACGAACAGGGAATTGCCCTGGCGCCAGATGTTCAACAGCACCGCACCGTCCGTGCCGCGGGCGGCGGCCTCCAGCTCCTTGATGTCAGTCACCGCGCGCTTGTTCACCGAGGTGATCACATCCCCCTTCTGCAGGCCCACCTGGGCCGCTTCGGAAGACGGATCGACGCCCGCGATCAGCACACCCTTAACCTTGCCGTGCAACGGGGAATCGGCGTCGATATTCGCCAGCACCAGTCCGCTCAGCGCCTTGGCCACACGCCCGCCGTCGACGCTCTGCGTCGCCGCCTGGTCGATCTTGGCGACCAGATCCCGGGTCTTGCCGTCGCGCAGCACCTGCATGCGCACCTCGGTGCCGACCCGCAGCAGGCCGACCACGTTGCGCAGATCCGAAGCACTGGCAACCGGCTGACCGTTGACGCCGGTCACCACGTCGCCGGCACGCAGGCCCGCCTTGGCGGCCGAGGAATGCGGCTCGACCTGGGAGATGACCGCGCCCTTGGTGCCGGACTTGATGTTGAAGGCCTTGGCCAGTTCAGGCGTGAGGTTCTGGGCGATGACCCCCAGTCGGCCGCGGCGCACCTGACCGTATTCGATCAGCTGGCTCATCACGTCCTTGACCATATTCGAGGGAATGGCGAAACCGATGCCGATATTGCCGCCGCTCGGCCCCAGGATGGCGGTGTTGATGCCCACCAGCTGGCCCTTGATGTTCACCAGCGCGCCGCCGGAGTTGCCGGGGTTGATCGGCGCGTCGGTCTGGATGAAGTCCTCGTAGGACTCGATGCCCAGTCCGGTGCGGCCCAGGGCGCTGACGATACCCGAGGTCACCGTCTGGCCGAGACCGAAGGGATTGCCGATGGCCACCACGTAGTCGCCGACCTCCAGCTTGGATGAATTGGAGATGGTCAGCGCAGTGAGGTTATGCGCCTTGATCTGGATGACCGCGATGTCCGATGCGGGATCGGTGCCGATCAGCTTGGCCTTGAACTGGCGGCCGTCACGCAGGTTCACGGTGATCTGGTTGGCATTGGCGATCACGTGGTTGTTGGTGACGATGTAGCCCTTTTTGGCGTCGATGATCACCCCCGAACCAAGCGATTCGACCTTCCGCTCCTGCGGCATGTCCGGCAGGTTGAAAAAGCGGCGGAAGAAGGGATCCTGCATCAGCGGGTTCTGCACCTTCTCGACACCCTGGGTGGCGATGTTCACCACGGCGGGCAGCACCTTTTTCAGCATCGGCGCCAGCGAGGGCTCGCCCTGATCGTTCACCATGGGGGGCAGCGGCGCTATGGCGGCCTGCACCGGCACCGAGACGAACATCAGGAAGGGAAGCAGGAATAAGACCTTGGCAAATCGCATCTTTATATCTTTCATAGTCTGAAATCTCAGGGGTTTAAGAGAGACCCGCGGGGGAAAAGTTCCTACGCCACGGATCACGAAAGATGGGCGCGCGGGTTGAACGGGATCTCCTTGCGCATCCGCTCGTAGAAATCCCGCGCCGCGGCGCTGTCCGCCGGCGGCGTGCTGATATGGATCACCAGATACATATCACCCGCCGGATGGCCCGGCAGGCCCCGCCCCTTGAGACGCAGCTTGCGTCCGGACTGCGTGCCGGCGGGAATCTTGATATTCACCCGTCCGCTCAGCGTCGGCACCTCCAGGCTGGTGCCCAGGGCCGCCTCCCAGGGCGTGACCGGCAGATTGAGGCTGATGTCCCGGCCGTCGAGCAGGTACAACGCGTGCGGCCGGATGTGCACCTCCAGATACAGGTCCCCGTTCGGACCGCCTCCCATGCCCGGTCCACCCTGGCCGCTCAGGCGGATGCGCTGACCGGTGGTCACCCCGGCGGGGATGCGCACCTGCAGGGTCTTGCCGGTGGAGAGACGCAGCGACTTCTGGCTGCCATGAAAGGCCTCCTCCAGATCGATGTCAATGCCGGTGATGACATCCTGGCCCTTGGCGCGGAATCCGCCGTGCCCGCCGGCGGCACGGCCGAAACCGCCGCCGAACAGCGACTCGAAGAAATCGCTGAAACCGCTGCCGCCCGCGAATCCCTCGAAGCCGCCGCCGGCCCCGCCGAAGTCGAAGCCCTGCTCCCAGCCGGGCGGCGGCCTGAACTCCTGGCCGGCCTTCCAGTTGGCGCCGAGCTGGTCGTAGGCCTTGCGCTTTTCCGGGTCCTTGAGGACCTCGTACGCCTCGTTCACTTCCTTGAAGCGGTCCTCGGCATCGGCCTCCTTGCTGACGTCCGGGTGATACTTGCGCGCCAGACGACGATAGACCTTCTTGATCTCGTCCTGGGGTGCGTCGCGGGAGACGCCGAGAATCTTGTAGTAGTCCTTGTATTCCATCTCAGCTCATAGTGAGTCGAAAACGCCGCGTTGGACGCGGCGTTTTCGTTCTGCTCATACAGACGTGATGCTCAGCCCTCGACGGTGATGCGGCGGGGCTGCGCCTTTTCCTGCTTGGGAATACGCACTTCCAGCACGCCGTTCACGCTCTTGGCCGAGATATTGGCGGCATCGGCGGTATCGGGCAGGGTGAAACGCCGGTAGAACGTACCACGTACGCGCTCGACGCGCTTGTAGTTCTCCCGTTCCTCGGTCTTTTCTTCCTTGCGCTCGCCGCGAATGGTGAGCACGCCGTTTTCCATGTGGATCTCGATGTCCTTCGGCTCCACGCCCGGTACGTCGGCGTGCAGCACATAGGCATCCTCGTTTTCCTTGATATCCACGGCGGGCACCCAATCGCTGGTGGCCGCGCCTTCCTCGTCCCGGCGCCCGTACATGTTGTCCATCTCACGCTGAAGCTGGCTCAACAGGCTCCAAGGCTCGTAACGCATCAGTGCCATGTCAAACACCTCCTGAATGCTCATCTAAAGTGAATAATCGAGAGACGTTACTGTCCGCTCTGTCAGTTAAATAATGACAAAGGGCGAAAATTCAAGGTTTCTTGCATCCTGCAGAGATTCCCTTACCCTCAGGTCATACCAGGGGAAAAACAACAAGATGCGCCTTATTCTCATTTGCGCGATTTGGGCAACCACCGCCCTGCTCACCGCCTGCGGCAACGGCGACGGGCAAAACGCCAAACCCGCGGCCGCTGCGCAGACGCCGGAGCAAACCTACGTCGAAACCGGCGATCTGGCCGCGCTGCATGCACGGGGGAACCTGCGCATCCTGATGCCCAGGCTGCCGCCCGAACGTCTGCCACGGTCGGGTTATCCCCTCGACATGGAACAGCAGCTCGCGGAACGCTTCGCCCACCAGCAGGGGCTCAAGCCGGTGCTGGTCTACGCCCCGTTCCCTGAACTGATCCCCCTGCTGAAGGCGGGCAAGGGCGACGTGATCGCCGCCAACCTGACCATGACGGATCAGCGACGCAAAGAACTCGCCTTCACCGTTCCGATCGGCCACGTGCACGAACAACTGGTACTCGGCCCGCACGGCAAGCCGCCACGCAGACTGAGCGATCTGCGCGGCAAAACCCTCTCCGTGCTGCCCGGCACCACCTATGCGCAAACGGCGCGCAAACTGGCGAAGCGCGTCAGCGGCCTGCGCGTCGAGCAAGTCCCCGCCGCCACTGATATCGACGACCTGCTGGACCAGGTCGCCGCCAGCAAGATCGCCTACACCATCCTGGACAACAACCTGCTCGACGAGGCGATGGGATACCACCAGGGCATTCGCCCCGGCCTGCAACTCAGCAAGGAGCAGCCGCTCGCCTGGGGCATCCGCCAGGACAATCCGGAACTGCGCAAGGCGCTGGACCGTTTCCTGACCCACGAACAGCTCACGCGCCCGACCCAGCCCACCTATACGGTGGACCTGGACGGCATCCGCAAACGCAAGGTCCTGCGCGTCATCACACGCAACAGCGGGGCCACCTACTTTCTCTGGCGCGGCGAACTGATGGGATTCGATTACGAACTCGCGCGGCGTTTCGCCAAGTCCCTCGGGGTGCGGCTGGAAATGGTGGTGGCCCCGAGCCGGGACCGCCTGATCCCGATGCTGCGCGAAGGCAAGGGCGACATGATCGCCGCCTTCCTGACCCCGACCAAGGACCGCGAACGCCAGGGCGTGGTCTTCACCCGCCCCTATCACTACGCCTCCGAGGTGGTGGTGGCCCCCTCGGGCGCCAAGGACCTGGACTCGCCAGCCGACCTGGCCGGCAAAACCCTGGTGGTACGGCGCACCAGCAGCTACTGGCAGACCCTGGAGAAACTGCGCCGCGAAGGGATCGGCCTGCACATCCGCCTGGCCCCGGAGGACATGGAAACCGAGGCCATCATCGCCCGGGTCGCTTCGGGCAAATACCCGCTGACGGTGGCGGACTCGCAGATCCTGGAGCTGGAGATGGCCTGGCGCGACGACATCAAGGGCGTGCTCAATCTCACCAAACCCCAGCCGCAGGCCTGGGCGATGCGCAGCGGAGACCGCAAACTGCTGGCCGCGGCCAACCGGTTCCTGAAAAAGGAATACCGGGGGCTGTTCTACAACGTGACCTACAACAAGTACTTCCGCAACACCCGCCTGATCCGCACCCGCCAGGCGGAGCGGCCCGCCCTGAATCCGCAGGGCGAATTATCGCCCTACGACAAACTGGTCAAACGCTACGCCGGCGAATACCACTTCGACTGGCGCCTGATCGTCTCTCAGATGTATCAGGAAAGCCGCTTCGATCCCGACACGCGCTCCTGGGCGGGCGCACGCGGTCTGATGCAGGTCTTGCCCAGAACGGCGCGCGAGCTTGGCGTCGATCACCTCGAAAAGCCCGCCAACGGCATCCGCGCCGGGGTGATGTATCTCGACTGGCTGCGCGACCGCTTCGAGCCGGACCTGCCGGTCAAGGACCGCATGTGGTTCACCCTCGCCGCCTACAACGCCGGCGCGGGGCATGTGCGTGACGCCCGGCGTCTGGCCGCGCGCAAGGGCTGGAACCCCGACCGCTGGTTCGGCAACGTCGAGCGCGCCATGCTCTTGCTCTCCAAGCGGAAATACGCCAATCAGGCCCGCCACGGTTACGTGCGGGGCCGGGAACCGGTGAACTACGTACGCCAGATACGCGACCGGTACCAGGCCTATCTGCGCCTGCTCGAACAGCGCCCGGCTCAGCAGGCCTTGCGCGCCATGCCCACCAGCGCCTGGCGCGCCTCGGCGGCGGAATGGACCGGCGCCTCGAACGCAATCCGGTAATCCTTGCCGCCACGGCGGACCACGAAACCGCGTTCGTCGATCTGCGTCATCTCCAGCGGCTCGTCCTCGCCCACCACGATGCCCGTCTCGCAGCGCAGATAATGGCGCAGCGCCGCCTGATGGTCCGCGTTCATATGGGCGAGAATGCCGGCCCGCGTCTCTGCATCCAGTCCCGCCGGGCTCATACCTCGCCGTCCCAGTAATCGACCTCCTTGCCGTTGCGCATGTAGACGCGGCGCGACTTGCGTGCCAGGCCGAACAGAATGCCCACCTTGTTGCTGTCCGGATATTCGGTAACGTCGGGGCCGGTCATAGTGGAAAAACACAGGTAGCGCAGCGGCTTGCGAAAGGTGTTCACCAGCTGGTGCGCCCCCTTCTTGCCGGCCTTGAGGGCGATGTAATCGCCGGCGCCCACCACGTGCTCGCCGTCGGCGAGGCGCAGCGTGCCCCGCCCCTCGAGGATATAGATCGCCTCCTCGTTGGCGTGATGCAGATGAAACGGAAAGGCCGTGCAGCCCGGCGGCACCTCGTACACGCTGCAGCCGAGCTGATCGCCGCCGGCGGCCTCGGTCAGCCGTTTGCGGCGGCCGACAAAGCGGTCTCCGTGCGCGAAACCTTCCCAGTCGACCTCGTTGTCTCTGGCTATGCCCATACCCTACTCCACGTTCTGGATCTGCTCGCGCATCTGCTCGATCAGAACCTTGAGCTCCACCACCAGCCGGGTGGTCTCGGCGTCCTGCGACTTGGAACCGAGGGTGTTCACCTCGCGGTTGAACTCCTGCATCAGGAAATCCAGGCGGCGTCCCACCGCGTCGTCACGCTCGAAAATCTCGTTCAGCTGCTGGAGATGGCCGTCCAGCCGGTCGAGCTCTTCGTCCACATCCAGTTTCTGCGCCAGCAGGGCGACCTCCTGCTCAAGGCGGCCGGGATCGAGTTCGCTCACGCCCAGTTCGGCGATCCGCGCCTGGAGTTTTTCGCGCAAACCCGCGTTGACCATTTCCCGCCGGGCGCGCGCCTGTTTCGCCAGATCGGCCACGGCCGCGCTGCGCTGGCTGATCAAATCCTGCAGCCGCTGGCCCTCGGCGCCACGCGCAGTGACCAGCGCATCCAGCGCCTCAGAGAAGGATTCGCGTGCCGCCGCCTGCAGGGCCTCGTTTTCCGGTTCCGGCTCCTGGAGCACCCCCGGCCAGCGCAGAATATCCATCGCCCCGAGGCGTGCGGCATTGGTGATCCAGTCCTCGACCTCCATGCAGGTATCCAGCAACGCGCGGGCCAGCGGTTCGTTGAGGGTAAGCTTGGATTCGGCGCCCAACGTCGGGGAGAAGCGCAGAGAGGCCTCCACCTTGCCGCGCGCCAGTTTTTCCCGCGCCGCCTCGCGCAGGCCGTTCTCCATGGCACGGAATTCCTCTGCCATGCGCAGGCTGATCTCCAGATAGCGGTGATTCACGCTGCGCAGTTCCCATACCAGGCTGCCCCAGGGGGTCTCGCGCTCGATGCGCGCAAAGCCGGTCATACTTTTGAACACGCCGTTCTCCTAATAGATTGCGGACCTGGTCCGACGAGCGCCCCACTTTACCCTGCATGGCCCGGGCTCGGCCATGCCCCCGGCTGCGGGAACGAAAGCCGCCGGCACGAAAGCTCAAGGCGGCACAAATAAAAATTTCACGCCTGCAGTGAATTTCCTGGCGCTTTCGCGCTCTATAGGGGGTTGTGCTTTATCGAAATCGCGCATATTCCCGACATCCAGAGCCTGTGAACGTGAAAGTCAGACCTTTCCTGGCGGTCTTGTGCCTGACCCTGTTGACCATCCGCCCCGCTACCAGTGCCGACCTCGCGACCGGCAAATCCATCGTGATGCACGGCAACGGCCATGGCGCGCCCGCCTGCGCCGTCTGCCACGGGCTGCACGGGGCAGGCAAACTGGCCGGCCACTGGCCACGACTCGCCGGGCAGCACGCCGCCTATCTGCAAAAAGAGCTGCACGATTTTGCCGACCAGTTTCGCGACAGCCCGGTGATGCACCCCATCGCCCTCTCGCTGAGCGACCGGGAAATCAGCGACGTCTCGGCCTATTACCAGGCGCAGCATGCGCCCGCGACGCAAACGGCACAGGATGATCCGGCTCTGATCGCCGCCGGCCGCCGGCTGGTCACCCGCGGCGACTGGGACAGACTCATACCCGCCTGCATTCAATGCCACGGCCCCGGCGCACGCGGCATCGCGCCGCATTTCCCCGCCCTGGCCGGGCAGGACGCGGCCTACATCCAAACCCAGATCCGGTCCTGGAAGGACGGAGAACGCCGCAACGATCCGAACCAGCTGATGCGCACCATCGCGCTGCGCCTCTCAACCCACCAGGTACGCGCTGCAGCGGCCTATTTGTCCAGCCTCGAACCGATGGGCGAATGAGCCGTTGTGATTATGTGGAGATCTTTCATGTTCGACCCGCGCCCGCTCCTGCGCCTGCTGCCGCTGGCGGCCGGCCTGCTGCTCGCAAACCCGGCTGCCGCACAGCCGTCCACGCCGGCCCCGTCCACCGCCTGGCCGGCCTCGAAAGGGCGGGCCCCTTTCCACCCGCCCGCGGAGGACCAGATTCCTGACAACCGCTTCGGCCGCCTGGTGCGCTACGGGGAGCACGTGTTCGTGGACACGCAGATCCTGCGCGGCAAATACGTGGGCAACGGCCTGCAGTGCGTCAGCTGCCATCTCGACCGCGGGCGCCTGGCGAACGCCTCGCCGATGTGGGCCGCCTACGTCGGTTACCCGAAACACCTCAAGAAAAGCGGGCGGGAAATCACCCTCACCCAGCGCATCCAGGGTTGTTTCCGCTTCAGCATGAACGGCAGCCCGCCGCCCGCGAACGGCAGGGTGATCAAGGCGTTGGAGGCCTATTTCCACTGGCTCGCCACCGGCGCCCCCAAGGGCGTGGCCCTAAAGGGCGCGGGCTATCCGCCCATCGCCGAACCGGACCGGGCGCCGAGCATCGCCCGCGGCAAACAGGTCTATGAGGCCGACTGCGC
>JARRKE010000056.1 GCA_037388465.1 Gammaproteobacteria bacterium | reverse complement strand
GAGGAACCGGCGAAGACGCAATTGGCCGGTGCGCAAAAACAGATCGGCCAACTGAAGAACGAGCTCAAGGATCTCCAGGGTCTGCTGGCGCAGGCCAAGCAGAATCGCCAGGCCTCCGCCGCGACCAAGGACGAACTCGCCAAACGCGATGCGGAAATCCAGTCCGTCAAAGCGGCACTGGTGCAGGCGCGGGCCGAGATCGAGCGCCTGAACGCCGCCGCGGCCGAAAATTCGGCGCCGGTCGCCGAACATGAAGAGGCGGCAGACCGGAGTGCGCTGCCGGTGCACGGCTTGGCGCAGATGGGCTGGCTGGTCCTGTTCGGGGCGGCGATGATCGGCGTCGGCGTGGCGATCGGCTACGCGCTGCTCCAGCGACGTCTGCGGCGCCGCTATCACGGCATGAAACTCTGAATTCAAAAAGAACAATCCCTGATGAAGATTGCGAGTTGGAACGTCAATTCCCTGCGCGTGAGATTGCCCCAGGTGCTCGACTGGCTGGCGCAGGCCGAACCCGATGTGCTGGCACTGCAGGAAACCAAGCTGCCGGACGATCAGTTCCCGGCGGAAGAGATCCGCGCCGCCGGCTACGAAGTGGTCTACAGCGGTCAGAAAACCTATAACGGGGTTGCCCTGTTGGCGCGCACGGCCATCGCCGACGTGGTAACCGATGTTCCGGACCTGGACGATCATCAGCGGCGCATCCTGGCCGGTACCGTAGGCGATGTGCGGGTGCTCAACCTTTACGTGGTGAACGGCCAGGAGGTCGGCAGCGACAAATACGCCTACAAGCTGGATTGGCTGGACAAGGTGACCCGCTATGTGGAACAGGACATGAAGGCGTATCCGAACTACGTCATTCTGGGCGACTTCAACATCGCGCCGGACGATCGCGACGTGCACGATCCCGAAGCCTGGCACGAACGCATTTTGTGCAGCACGCCGGAACGCGAAGCGTTGCAGCGTCTGCTGGCCCTGGGGTTCGAGGACAGTTTCCGCCGCTTTGAGCAGGAGGAGAACCTGTTTTCGTGGTGGGACTACCGGGCGGCGGGTTTTCGCCGCAACCGCGGCCTGCGCATCGACCTGATTCTCGCCAGCCTGGCCATGGCCGAATCGTGCACTGCCAGCATGATCGATGTCGCGCCGCGGCGTCTGGAACGGCCGTCGGATCATGCCCCCGTGGTGGCCGAATTCGGCCTGGCAGCGGCGGCATGAGGAAGGACCACTCGTGAAATACGCCGACCTGCGCGATTTCATGGCCCAGCTGGAAAAGGCCGGCGAACTCAAGCGCATTACGACCGAGGTCGATCCGAACCTGGAAATGACGGAGATCTGCGACCGTACCCTGCGCGCCGGCGGCCCGGCCCTGTTGTTCGAGAACCCCAAGGGATCGGACATTCCGGTCCTCGCCAATCTGTTCGGCACGCCCAAACGCGTCGCCATGGGCATGGGCGAGGACTCGGTGGAGGCCCTGCGCGAGGTGGGCAAGCTGCTGGCCTATCTCAAGGAGCCGGACCCGCCGCGCGGCCTCAAGGAGGCCTGGAAAAGCCTGCCCGTCTTCAAGAAGGTGCTGGACATGGCGCCGAAGACGGTGCGCAGCGCGCCCTGCCAGGAAGTGGTGCTCGAGGGCGAGGCAGTGGATCTCGGCCGCCTGCCGATCCAGACCTGCTGGCCCGGCGATGCCGGACCGTTGATCACCTGGGGTCTGGTGGTGACGCGCGGGCCGCACAAGCCGCGCCAGAACATGGGCATTTACCGCCAGCAGGTGATCGGCCGCAACCGCGTCATCATGCGCTGGCTGGCGCACCGGGGCGGGGCGCTGGATTTTCGCGACTGGCAGGAGACGCACCCCGGCGAACCGTTTCCCGTCGCCGTGGCGCTGGGTGCGGACCCGGCCACCATCCTCGGCGCCGTCACGCCGGTACCCGACAGTCTGTCGGAGCACGCCTTTGCCGGGCTGCTGCGCGGCGCGCGTACCGAACTGGTCAAATGCAAGGGTTCCGACCTGCAGGTACCCGCCAGCGCGGAGTTCGTGCTGGAAGGCCACATCGTGCCCGGTGACGAGGCGCCGGAGGGTCCGTTCGGCGACCACACCGGTTACTACAACGAGGTCGACCGGTTCCCGGTGTTCACCATCGAGCGTATCACCCACCGCAGACAGCCGATTTACCACTCCACCTATACCGGCCGGCCACCCGACGAACCGGCCATCCTCGGCGTGGCGCTGAACGAGGTGTTCGTGCCCATTCTGCAAAAGCAGTTCCCGGAGATCACCGACTTTTATCTGCCGCCGGAAGGATGCTCGTATCGGATGGCGGTGGTCAGCATGAAAAAACAGTACGCCGGTCACGCCAAGCGGGTGATGATGGGCGTGTGGTCGTTTCTGCGCCAGTTCATGTATACCAAATTCGTCATCGTGGTCGACGATGATGTGGATGCACGGGAGTGGCGCGACGTGATCTGGGCGATGACCACGCGCATGGACCCGGCGCGCGATACCGTCATGATCGAAAACACGCCCATCGACTACCTCGATTTCGCCTCGCCGGTATCGGGGCTGGGCTCCAAGATCGGGTTCGATGCCACCAACAAGTGGCCCGGTGAAACCACGCGCGAGTGGGGTCGGCCGATCGTGATGGACGAGGCCGTGAAACAGCGCGTGGATGAGATGTGGGAGTCGCTCGGTATAGACTAGGGCTGCCCAGCCGGGCCTTCAAACGAAACTCATCGAGAGGAGGGGCAGGCATGCGACACATTATGGTGCTCAACGCCAAGGGTGGTTCAGGGAAGACGACGATCGCGACCAATCTCGCCGCATGGTTCGCATCCATGGGCCAGGAGGTCATTCTCGCGGACCTGGATCCGCAGGGGTCGAGCCTGGCGTGGCTGGCCGCGCGTTCGCCCGCCCGTCCGCGGATTCGCGGCGTGGCCGCGAGCCGGGAAGGGGTGCGACCGGGCCGCAACACCGACGTGGTGATCTACGACGCGCCGGCGGCGGTACACGGACGCGACCTCGGCACCCTGCTGCGCAAGGTGGAGACCGTATTGATCCCGGTGCTGCCATCGCCAATCGACATGCGCGCCGCCTCGGACTTCGTCGCCGAGGTCAGGAAAAACAGCCGTGTCGACCGCAAGGAAGTGAAGATCGCACTGGTGGCGAACCGGGTACGCGAATTCACCAATATCTATCATGAGCTGGAATCGTTCCTGAAAAAGATGAAGATTCCCGTAGTGACCCATTTGCGCGACAACATGAATTACATTCGCGCCGCGGAGCGCGGACTGGGCATTCACGAATTTGCGCCCCATGCGACCGATATCGATCGCCAGCAATGGGAACCGTTGGTGAAGTGGGTCAAGAGCAAGCGCAGCCAACCCTGACCAGCCAATCATTCTGAAGAGGAGAGGACATGGCCCTGCTGGCCCTGATCAAGGACAACGTCGCGATAGCCAAATTTCCGCTCGAGCAGGGGACATTCAGGATCGGTCGCTTGCCGGAAAACGATCTGCAGATCGACGACGAACTGGTGAGTGCACACCACGCCGTTATCGAAATGCAGCGTGCGCCCGAGGGACAGGGCGGTTATATCTATCACATCCGCGACGAGGACAGCACCAACTCGACCTTCGTCAACGGCGCGCCGATTTCACGCGCCAAACTCAATCACAACGACCTGATCCGAATCGGGCTGCACAGCTTCAAGTTTTTCGACGACGGGACGCCGGAATTCGAAAAGACCCGGCGCTTGAAAAAAAGCTGGATACCCGGCGTGTTCTACACGCGCTGAGTCGAATATTCCTCGGCCAGGGCGGCGGCCAGCCCTTGTTCGAGGGTGGGATAGCGTAGCTGGATGCCCAGATCCTGCAGCAGGCGTTCGGTGCGCAGGCGCCGCGATTCATGCAGGTAGGACAGGATGGTCGGACTGAGGCGTTCGGTGGCGAGCGACATCGGTACGCAAGGCGGCCGCTTGAGGCCGCTCAGGTCGGCGAGGCGGTAGAAGAAATCCGTCATGGTCGAAGGGTGGCCGTCGGCGACGTTGTAGATACGCCCGGGAACACCCCTTTCGGCGGCGGCCAGACAGACGGCGGCCAGATCCTCGGCGTGGATCCGGTTGCTGTAGGGCGCCTCATCGGGGCAGATCACCGGCGTATGGGCGCGCAGGCGATCCAGCGGCAGGCGCCCGGGGCCGTAGATCCCCGCCACCCGCAGGATGACCACCTCGATCCCGTCCTGCTCCATGGCCCGCAGGAGTTGCCGTTCCGCGTCGAGCCGGCGCTTGGACCGGTCGGTGCGCGGATGGACGGGATGATCCTCGTCGACCCAGGCGCCTGCACAGTCGCCGTAGACACCGGATGTGCTGATGTACACGATACGGGCCGGTTTTTGATCATGGACCGCATGCAGAAAATTGGTAAGGCGTGAATCGGTCGTCCCGCAGGCCGGCGGCGGGGCAAAGTAATAGACCAATGCATCCGGTTCCGGCAGGGCATCGCCTTCGAGCTGACCATCCAGGTCGGCGGCCACGGCCTGCAGGCCGTGATCGTTGAGCCGCTGCACAGAGGTGGGATGACGCACCAGTCCGCGCGCCGGCTTGCCGGATTCCAGCAGGGATTTCCCTACGCGCAGACCGATGTCTCCGCAACCGACAATGAACACATCCTGCATCGGTTTTTCTCCTCTATGAAATAGGCGAAAATGCCGGACTTTTGCGCCTTCAGTAGTATAGGCTCGCCCGCGGCATCGGCAGAGGAAAAATTCCCGACATGAGTTTCACCATCACCATTCAACCCAGCGGTCACCAGTTCGACTGCGAGGACGATGAAACCGTTCTTGACGCGGCACTGCGCCAGGGGTTTTCCCTGCCGTACGGTTGCCGCAACGGCGCCTGCGGTTCGTGCATGGCCGGCCTGCTCGAAGGTGAGGTCGACTACGGCGGGCAAAATCCGCCGGCCCTGACCGAGGCGGATGCGGCGGCGGGCCGGGCCCTGTTGTGTCAGGCCATGCCGCTCACCGACCTGGAAATCGAGGTCAAGGAGGTCGGGGCCGCCAAGGACATCGTGATCAAGACCCTGCCGGTCAGGGTGGTCGGCCTGGAACGGGCCAACCAGGATGTGATGATCATGAAGCTCAAGCTGCCGGCCACCGAGCGCTTGCAGTTCCTGGCTGGGCAGTACATCGACATCCTGCTCAAGGACGGCCGGCGGCGCAGTTTTTCCCTGGCCAACGCCCCTCACGAGGACGAACACCTGGTACTGCATCTGCGCCACGTGCCGGGCGGCCACTTCACGGATTTCGTCTTCAACGAAATGAAGGAAAAGGCGCTGCTGCGTATCGAGGGCCCGCTGGGCACCTTCTTTTTGCGGGAGGATTCCGACCGTCCGGCGATCCTGGTCGCCGGCGGAACGGGGCTTGCGCCGATGCGCAGCATCCTGATGCATGCCTTCGCGGCGGACATGCAACGGCCGTTTCACCTGTATTGGGGCGTGCGGGGGCGTGAAGACCTGTATCTCGACGAGGAAGTGCGCGGCTGGGCCGCGGCTCACGACAACTTCACCTATACGCCTGTACTGTCCGCGTCGGAAGACGATGCCGCCTGGCAAGGCCGCAAGGGCTGGGTGCACGAGGCCGTGCTGGCGGACCATCCGGACCTGTCGGCCTTCGAGGCCTATATGAGCGGGCCGCCGCCGATGATCCAGGCGGGCAAGGCGGCCTTCCTGACAGCGGGGCTGGCCGAGGACGCCTTGTTCTTCGATTCCTTCGACTACAGCGCGGATGCGCAGCAGGCCATGCAGAAAGCCTGACGCCCGAGGTGTGAACCTCGCACTGAATCAGGCAGAGATCAGCTGGTCGAGGTCCTCGTCCGTCAGGGGACGGTTCTGGGTGGCGAACATCGAGCGCGCGCGGCGGCCTGTGAGCGGCTCGGCGATGCCTTCCACCGCCAGCCTGAGGCCTTTCGAGTAGCACTCCCTCGCCAGGTCGATCTCCTTCATCTGGCGTTCCAGCAGGCGGCCGAGCAGCAGGTATACCTCGGGGCGCGCCTTGAGCTGCAGCGAGGATTCCAGGTAGCCGCGCGCCTTGCCCCACAGCTTGGCTGCCAGGCAGATCTGGCCCAGGGCAAGTAGCAGGGCGGGGTCGCGTGCATGTTGCTCCAGCCAGCCCTCGGCTGTATCCAGGGCGCGGGCCGGATCGGGGAAGTCGATCTGGCCGTAAAGCGTCACCAGTTCCTCGTCCCAGGCCCGCTGCAGTGCCGCCTTGAGCAGCGTCTCGGCCTGCTCGTTGCCGTCGACCTTGAGCAGGGCGCGGGCGTAGACCGCCACGGCGGTGGCGTGCTCCTGGCTCTTGCGCGGCAGTTTTTTCCAGACGGCCTCGAGGCCCGCCAGGTTCTTTTTCTGCACCAGTTCGTCCATGTGTCCGGCGAGGGCTTCGGCCTCCAGTGCGGCCTGGTCCGTTTCGGAAAAGGCCTTGGCACGCCGCAGGGCCGGGAGCAGTTCCAGCAGCGGGCCCCAGTCGTGCAGCCGGTGATGCAGTTTGGCCAGCAGTTTCAGCACGTAGGTGTGGTCGGGCGCCAGTTCGCGCAGATGCTTCAACGTGGCCTGGGCCTGCAGGTACTGATTGGTGGCCAGCTGCAGTTCGGCCTGAGCCAGGCCGACGGCGATATCGGCCCGCCGGTCGCTTTCGATCGCCTTGCGCAGGTACTCGTCGCGCCGGTCATAGGCCTCCAACATCTGTGCGGCGCGGGCGGCGGCGAGGTAGTTAAGCAGCGGGGTGTCGCTTTTTTCCGCCGAGCGGCGCAGCTGGCGCTCGGCGCGCTGCCAGCGGCCTTCGGCGAGGTCGATCAGACCCCGGACCAGGGCGTTGCGCGCGGCGTCCGCCTGGCGGTGCCGGCGCAGGCGCAGCAGATCGCGGGGCAGCAGCCAGGCGCGGATGACGAAGCGCACCAGCAGATAGAACAGGCCCAGGCCGGCCAGGGCGAACAGGACGGCGTCGAACAGGCGCAGCTCCACCGTGGTCTTGCCGACCGCGAGCATCACGTAGCCGGGCGTGTTCAGCAGCCAGGCCGTGGCCGCGGCGCTGACCAGCAGGATCAGCAGAGCAATTAGCAGGCGTTTCATGAGCCGGCCGCCTCCTGCGCCAGCAGGCGCTTAAGCTGTTGCAATGCGTCGGTGATGTCGGGCACCCGGGGATTGAGGTCCACCTGCTGCAGTTGCTTGAGTTCCGCGATCAGCGGTGCGGCCGCGTCGGCCCGGTAATGAGTCTGCATCCAGTCGACGGCGCCGGCCAGCGCCTTGCGATAGGCGGTCTGGTCCTGCTGCAGGGCCGCGCGGCGGGCCGTGTCGAGGTGCAGGCGCAGGGTTTCCAGCCAACGCTGCTCGGTTGCCGGGCTCGGCAGTCCCTTGAGGGGATTCTCGTAATGCTGGATATCGACGCGCTGACGGATCTTGTCCCAGGCGGTTTTGAAAAAGCCGCTCAGCGACGGGGACGGCGCCTCCTGACCGGCGCCGGCGGCCGCATGTTGTGCGGCGGCGGGGGGCTCGGCGGCAAGGACCGGCAGCGGTTTGAGTCGGGCGTTTAGGGCATCGAGCTTGAGCACGGTGCCGACCAGATCGGGCGGCGTGTAGCTCTGCAGTTGTGCGAGGTCGCCGGCGATGGTGCGGCGTACCGGAATCAGTTTGGGATCGGACAGGCGGAACAAGGCATCGTCGGCCGCCTTGAGCGCCGCCGAGGCGGCGTGCACGTTGCCGGTAATCTGCAGCGTCCGGCTGGCGACACGCAGCAGATATTCGACTTCGGCCAGGGTCCAGGCACGCTGGTCGCGACCGGCCAGTTTGGAAAGCTTGGACAGGTTCCCGGCGAGCGTCTTGAGCTCGGCCTGGGTGGCGGTGCTTTGCTTTGCGAGAGTGTCGAGACGCTCGCTCAGGGTCGCTACGGCGGCGAGACCGTCCGGCGCGTCGACGCGCTGCTGGAGAGCGGCGAGCGCCTGCTGCTGGGCGGCGAACTGTTGGGTGTAGTTCTGCCACAGCCAGTAGCCGCCGGCCCCGCCGGCGGCGAGCAACACCACCAGCAGCAGGTTGAACCACAGTGCAAGCCGCAGGCCCTTGCCGCCCCGGGCCTTGGGCGTCGAGGTTTCGCGCTTCGGGCTTTCGGCGGACGGCGGGGGTGTGGTGTCGCCTTTGGCGCCGGGCGCCTGCTTGGCCGGTTCGGGCTTGGCGCTCTCCGGCTGGTTCGACGTGACCGTCTTCGTTTGCTTACCGCCCTTGGGCTGGTCGGTCGGGGCGCTTGTCGGCTTGTCAGTCATCGGCGGTTCTCCGCTCCGCGGCCCATTTTTCGAGGGCTTTGAGCATGGCTTCGTCGCTGGGGTCTTCGGCGACCACGGGCGGCAGCTTGTATCCCAGCTGGCGCGCGGTTTCGACCTGCCGCTCGCTGCCGAGCAGCAGGGGCGTCTTGCGCAGCCACATCTGACCCAGCTTGCCGACCATGTCGAACAGGTTGCGCAGCCCCTCGGCACTGGTGACGGTAATGATGTCGATTTCACCGCGCGACCAGTGGTAAAGGATCTTGCCGGTATCGGCCTCGGGCCGGTGCCGGCGATAGGCCTCGGCGTACTCCACCTCGGCGCCGCGCGCCTTCAGGGTATCACCCAGGACCTCCCGGCCACCGCCCCCACGAAAGATAATGATACGTTTGCCGCGCACGTCCTGCATCTCCGGCAGGGCCAGCAGGGCCTCGCTGTCGAAACGGCGTTCGGGCTGGATGTCCGGCCCGCGCCCGTGCTGCTCCAGGGCCAGGGCAGATTTGCGTCCGATGGCGGCCAGTTTGAGGGAGGGCGGCAGCGTTCGCTGCGCGTGGATCAGGTTCATCGCCTTGGCCACGGCGTTGGGACTGATGAACACTGCGATGTCGAATTCATCCAGACGCTCGATCTGGGCCAGCAGGGGACGCGCGTCCTCGAGTTCGGCGATCTCGACGACGGGAAACCGGACGGCCCGGCCGCCGGCCGCCTCGATCATGGCGCAAAAGGGGTCGGCCTGATGGGCCGGGCGGGTGACTAGGACGCTGAGCCCCGCCAGCGGCTGGATCGTGTCCTGGGCTTGTTCTTTCATGTACGTTCCCGAATGTTCACTCATGCGCCAGCCCCAAGGTCTCCAGGATACGCTCCGCCCCCTGATCTATCAGGGATTCGGCGAGGCGCCGGCCCAGCGCCTCGGCCTCGCCGGCGGGGCCGGCGATGTCATCCCGGTACACGTGGCTGCCGTCAGGATAGCCGATCAGTCCGCGCATCCGCAGTTCGCCGCCGTCGAGTTCAGCATAGCCGGCAATGGGAACCTGGCAGCCGCCGTTGAGCCGTTCGTTGAACGCGCGTTCGGCCTGCAGGCGGCAGTGCGTGTCCGCGTGGTCGAGCGGCGCGATGAGATCCAGGATGCGCGCATCGCCGCTGCGCGCCTCGATGCCGATGGCCCCCTGGCCGATGGCCGGCAGGGATTCCTCGGGCGACAGCAGGGCCGTGATCCGCTCGGCGAAGCCGAGGCGCTTGAGTCCCGCGGCGGCCAGAATCACCGCGTCGTATTCGCCTTCGTCCAGCTTGCGCAGCCGGGTGTTGACGTTGCCGCGCAGGTCCAGCACTTGCAATTGCAGATAACGCGCCCGCAGCTGCAGGGCGCGGCGCAGGCTGGAGGTGCCGATGCGCGCACCGTCGGGCAGCTCGTCGGGGTGGGCGTAGCGGTTGGATACGAAGGCGTCGCGCGGGTCCTCGCGTTCCATGATGACCGGCAGGTGCAGGCCTTCCGGAAAGGCCATGGGGACGTCCTTCATCGAATGTACGGCGATGTCGGCGTCGCCGCGCAGCATGCCCTGCTCCAGCTCCTTGACGAACAGGCCCTTGCCGCCGATGCGGGCCAGGGGGCTGTCCAGTACCTGGTCGCCGCGTGTGGTCATGCCCACGAGTTCCACCTCCAGCCCCGGATGCAGCGCACGCAGGCTGGCGGCGACATGTTCGGCCTGCCACAGGGCCAGGGGGCTTTTTCGGGTGGCGATACGGAGCGGAGCGTTCGGCATGGGTCAGGACTGCGGAAAAGGGGCAAACTTTACGCCAAAGGGTGGCGGGACAACAAATTGCCCTGTCTAATGTGTCTTCAGGTAGCGCCGTACGGCAGGGGCGTGACGGCGGCTGATTTCCAGGCGGGTGGGGTCATTGCGCAAGGTGAGCAGCAGGCCGCCGTTGGGGCCTTTTTCCATGCCCGCGACCCAGCGTATGCCGACCAGTGCGTTGCGATGGATGCGCAGGAAGTGGTCACCGAACTCCTCTTCCAGGGCGCGCAGCGAGTCCTCGATGATCACCTCACCGCCGGTGTGGCGCACCGTCACGTATTTCTGGTCGGCCTGGAAATAGAGGATGTCCTCGATGGGCACCAGTTCCAGGCGGCCGCGCAACCGGGCGCAGATATGGGTGCGTGCGCCGGGCGTGTCCTCGATATCCTCGTGGGACAGGCTGGAGAGCTGGGCGCGGGTCAGGCGCGCCGCCTTGCCCAGGGCCTCTTCCAGGGCGGCCTTGCGAATCGGTTTGAGCAGATAGCCGGTGGCGTGGGTCTCGAAGGCCTCGAGGGCATGCTGGCTGTAGGCGGTGGTGAAGATCAGCGCGGGCGGTGCCTCGAGCTCGGTGAGGTGACGTGCGGCCTCGATGCCGTCCATGCCCGGCATGCGGATGTCCATCAGCACCACGTCGGGGTGGGTCGTCTCGGCCTGGCGCAACGCCTCGATGCCGTTGGCGGCGGTCGCGCAGACCTCGTAACCGCCCAGTTCGTTGACCAGGGCGCGCAGCCGGTCGCGCGCGAGCTGCTCGTCGTCGACGATCAGAACCTTCATGCCGTGTGGCCGAGCGGAATGTGGAAACAGACCTCGAAATAGTCATCCCCGGCGTGCACTGCGAAGCGGCTGGCCTCACCATAAGCCAGCTTCAGCCGCTGGCGGATGTTGTCCAGCGCCAGGCGGTTGCCGCGATGCGGCGCGGCGGTTTCGGGGACGGGGTTGCGAATCTTGACCACCAGGGTCTCGCCCTCGTGTTGAATGCCAATGTGGATCGTACCGCCCTGCGGCAGGGGCTGCACGCCGTGATAAATCGCATTCTCCACCAGCGGCTGGATGATCAGGGCGGGGATGGTCTCGTTGCGGGGCAGGTTGTCGTCCACGACCCAGTCCACCCGCAGGTTGTCGCCCAGGCGCAGGGCCTCGATTTCGAGATACTGGCGGGTGATCGCCAGCTCTTCGTCGAGCGGGATGTATTCGCGCTGGTCCAGCGTGGCGCGAAACACGTCGGCCAGGTCCAGCACGGCCTGTTCGGCCTGTTCGGGCGCGGTGCGTGTCAGGCTGGCGATGGAGTTGAGACTGTTGAACAAAAAATGCGGACGAATACGCGCCTGCAGGGCCTGCAGGCGCGCGCGCGCCTGGGCGCGTACATGGCTTTTCCACTGATACTGCACGTAGAAATAGCGGAACGCGACGGCCGAAACGATGGCGCTGATGAGCATGTTGCGCAACAGAAAATGCGGTTCCCAGAAGCCGGCGATCGCGTAGCCACTGCTGTGGTCGCGCACCAGCCAGGTGGCCAGGGCGGAAAAGATCAGGGTGATGAGCAGCGAGATGGCGAAAGCGGCGAGAGCGGATTCGCGCGTCTCGAGGCGCGCCAGCCAGCGCCGCAGGTAACAGAGCATGGCGGTGGTGCCGAGCGCGATCCACTGCACGAACAGGGAGATCAGCGCGAAGTCCGTCCACAGGTCGTGGCGAAACCGCACGCTGGCCAGCAGCATGATGATGGCCAGCAGTTCGGCGATCAGAATGACCACCAGGATGACCTGCGGATTGCAGAAATCCGGCAGGAAACACTCCTGGCTGTCGTCTTGCCCCGTTATGTTGTTGTCGGGTTCCTGCGGCATGTGCGCGGCTCCGTGATGGACAGAGTTTAAGCAACTCGGGGAACATCCCCAAGCCGGCTCGGACCGGTGCCCCGATGATATACTGCGCCGCGACCGAAAACGGTGTGCCTATCATGAGCGATCAAGCACAAAACGGCGGCAAGCCCTGGGGCGGCCGCTTTACGGAATCCACCGACGCCTTCGTCGAAGCCTTTACCGCCTCGGTGGGTTTCGACCAGCGCCTGTATCGATACGATCTGGCCGGTTCGCGTGCCCATGCGCGCATGCTGGCCCGCGTCGGGGTGCTGACCGAGGACGAGTGCCGGCAGATACTGAAGGGGCTGGACGAGATCGAGGTCGAGATCGAGACCGGTGGCTTCGAGTGGTCCGTGGCGCTGGAAGACGTGCACATGAACATCGAGGCACGCCTCACCGACCGCATCGGCGCCGCCGGCAAGAAGCTGCACACCGGCCGTTCGCGCAACGACCAGGTGGCCACCGACATCCGCCTGTATCTGCGCGACGTCATCGATCACCTGCAGGGCGAGCTGCGCCGCGCGCGCATGGCGCTGGCCGAACTGGCCGAGCGCGAGGCCGACACCATCATGCCGGGCTTCACCCACCTGCAGGTCGCCCAGCCCGTGACCTTCGGGCATCACCTGCTCGCCTGGCAGGAAATGCTCAGGCGCGACGCCGAACGGCTGGCCGACTGCCGCAAGCGCGTGAACACGATGCCGCTGGGCTCGGCCGCGCTGGCCGGCACCAGCTATCCGCTGGACCGGGCCTATACCGCCGAACTGCTCGGTTTCGATCGGGTGAGCTGCAACTCGCTGGATGCGGTCAGCGACCGTGACTTCGCCATCGAATTCTGCGCCTGCGGCAGCCTGATCATGATGCACCTGTCACGCTTTGCCGAGGAGATGGTGCTCTGGTCGTCGGCCCAGTTCGGCTTTGTCGAACTGCCGGACCGGTTCTGCACCGGGTACAGCGTCATGCCGCAGACAAAATATCAGGACGTGCCCTAACTGATGCGCGGCAATACCTGACGAACCTACGGTCATCTCATGAGCCTGCTGACCCTGATGAAGAGCCAGCCGCTTGCCTATAACAAGGACAATCAGGAAGACAAGGAACCCCTGTTCGACACGGTGGATACCCTGGAAGGCAGCCTGCGCGCGTTCGCGGACATGATTCCCGCGCTGCAGGTGAACCGCGAGGCCATGCGCCGGTCGGCGTGCGCAAGGGCGTGCCTTTCCGCGACGCCCACGAGGTCGTCGGCAAGGCGGTGGCGGAAGGGGTGCGCAGCGGCCGCGATCTGGCCGAGATGGGGCTGGACGAACTGCGGGGATTCAGCGCGGCCATCGAAGCGGACGTGTTCGAGGTGCTGACCCTGGATGGCTCGGTGGCGGCGCGGAACCTGCTGGGCGGTACCGCCCCGGCGCAGGTGCGTCTGCAGGCGGCCGAGGTGCTGGCGGAACTGGCCGAATAGGCGGACGGCGTCTTCTAGTATTCCTGTTTCTGGGCGACCAGCAGCGCCTCCGGCACCCGTACCTTCACGGCGGCGGCCAGCTCCAGGCAGATGCCGGGCACCGGCCGGACCGTCACCCAGAGCGTATTCAGCTTCAGGTTCATGTCCGCGAATACCACCACGTTCTGGTAGTAGCGCAGCACGGCCTCGATCTCGCGCAGCGTCTGCTGGATGTAATCCTGCGGGCGCTTGCACAGCTTGGGGATGATCATCATGAAGTCGCTCAACGGGCGGCCGTGCTCGTCGCGGGTCGGGGCACGCTTGTACAGCGGTTCGCCGGGATGCAGTCCCGCGCTCAGGCGGGGGCTGCGGGCGGACGGGGTATCGAGATCGGGCATAAATCAATCATAGCCAACGCTGGTTTGAATGCCAGCGGCGTGTTCGTCGCCGAACCGCGCTGCCAGCCAGGCGCCGATGTCGCGCAGTTCCTCCAGGCACACGCCGTGCGCGACGGGATATGTTTTGAACTGGATGGATTTGGTTCGTTCTTCAAGCCATCTGGCGGTATCTTCACCGATTTGCACGGGGATCAGCGGGTCCTCCCGTCCGTGGGCCTGAAACACGGGCGGGGCAGCGCCCTCTGCCCGCATATGCGCGAGTAGTTCCGGGTTGCGCGGCAGATAACAGGACAGGGCGACGACGCCCCCGATGCGTTCCGGCCAGCGCAGGGCGGCGGCCAGCGCGACCACCCCGCCCTGGGAAAAACCGGCCAGCAGAATGCGCGCAGGCGGTATGCCGCGGTCCCGCTCGACTTCGATGAGTGTTTTGACCTGTTCGGTGGATTCGAGGATCTGTTCGACGGCCTCTCCGCTGCCGAAGTCCAGGCTTCGATAATCGAACCAGGCCCGCATGGCCATGCCGCCGTTGATGGTGACCGGGCGTACGGGGGCGTGCGGGAATACGAAACGCACATGCAGCCCGGCGGGCAGACCAAGCTCGGGGATGACCGGCTCGAAGTCGTGGCCGTCGGCGCCCAGTCCGTGCAGCCAGATCACGCTCGCATCCGGCGCCGGGCCGGTGTCGATGACGACGGGTGGGGTGTTCGGGTCCATGGGCGGATTATATCCGCGCCGGGTGGCGGTGAG